>NZ_JAEIMH010000014.1:31378-42044 GCF_016464295.1 Streptomyces sp. N35
CGGGGTTCGCCCCGGACCACCACCCCGGCAGGGGCCCTCGCCGCCCGCTACGGCGGCCCCTGCCGGCCGCCCCGCGGCCCGCTCACGGGCGGCCAACTGGCGGTGCTGGACGCCGATATGAAACGAGCCGTCGACCATCTCGCCCAGCAGTCGGTGGGTGCTTGAGATGCGCGCCTCCCGGTACTTCTCCGCCGTCGACTCGCACACCGAAGGCATGCCGACCCGTGTCGTCACCGGCGGCATGGGCGTGATCCCCGGTGCGACCATGGCCGAGCGCCGCACGTACTTCACCGAACACCTCGACCACATCCGCGAGTTCTTCGTCAACGAACCCCGCGGACACGCCGCGATGAGCGGCGCGATCCTGCAGCCGCCCACCCGGCCCGACGCCGACTACGGCGTCCTGTACATCGAGGTCTCCGGCTGTCTGCCCATGTGCGGCCACGGCACCATCGGGGTGGCCACGGTCCTGGTGGAGACCGGCATGGTCGAGGTCACCGAACCGGTGACCGAGGTCCGCCTCGACACCCCGGCCGGACTGGTTATCGCGCAGGTGGCGGTCGAGGACGGCCGCGCCACCGCGGTGACGATCCGCAACGTGCCCTCCTTCGCGCTGCAGTTGGACGCGAAGGCCGACGTGGCGGGTCTGGGCACGGTCACGTACGACATGGCGTACGGCGGAAACTTCTACGCCATCCTCCCGATCGCCGACCTCGGCATCCCCTTCGACCGCAGCGATCCGGAGGCCAAGGACCGCATGCTCACCGCGGGCCTTGCCCTCATGGACGCCATCAACGAACAGAACCGGCCCGTCCACCCGGCCGACCCTTCCCTCAACGGCTGCAAGCACGTCCAGCTCGTCGCCCCCGGAGAGAACGGCAGCGACGCACGCAACGCGATGGCCATCCACCCCGGCTGGTTCGACCGCTCACCCTGCGGCACCGGCACCTCGGCCCGTATGGCGCAACTGCACGCACGCGGCCAACTCGCCCTGAACCAGGACTTCGTCAACGAATCCCTCCTGGGCACCCGCTTCACCGGCCGCCTCGTCGAGGAGACCACCGTGGGCGGCCTTCCCGCCCAGATCCCCACGGTGACCGGCTCCGCCTGGATCACCGGCATGGGGCAGTACCTCCTCGACCCGGACGACCCGTTCCCGCGCGGATTCACGCTCTGAGGCATGCCAGTGGACTGCGGAATTCATTCCCTTGATCATCCCTTGCGTTGCCGGATACCCCCATGTTTTCTTGGCCCCAGCTCAATTCATTCGAGAAATTCATTCCGCTGAAAGGGATGAATTCAGAGCGTGTGGGGGTCCGCAATGAAAGTCCTGCCCCGGTCCGTGACGGAACTGGAGGACGAACTCGCGCGCCCTGGCGCGGAACTGGCCACCGAGGCCGCCGCGTGGCCGGACGGCCGCCTGCTGGTCCTCGGTGCCGGGGGCAAGACGGGTACGGGAATAGCGGTGATGGCCCGCCGGGCACTCGACTCGGCGGGCCGCACCGATATCGAGGTGGTCGCCGTATCGCGCTGGACGGACGGCGCACTCACCACGTATCTGGAAAAGCAGGGTGTAAGGACCCTGCGCGCCGACCTTTCCGATCCGGCAGCGGTCGGCGACCTTCCCGATGCCGCCGCGGTGATCCACTTGGTCGGCGCGAAATTCGGCACCGCGTCGGCCCCTGATCAGGCATGGATGACGAACACCGTGCTGCCCGCCTACGTCACCCGCCGCTTCCCCGCCGCCCGGATCGTGGCCCTGTCCACCGGCAACGTGTACGGGATGACCGCGCCGACCGCCGGCAGTCCCCGGGAGAGCGACCCGACCGACCCGCGGGGCGACTACGCGATCACCTGCCTGGGCCGCGAACAGGTCTTCCGGCACGCCGCACGCACTTTCGGCACCCCGGTCGCCCTGATCCGCCTCAACTACGCCTGCGAGCCCCGCTACGGCGTCCTCGCCGACCTGGCCCGGACGCTCCAGAGGGGCGACGCGGTCGATCTGTCCACGGGTGCGGTGAATGTGGTCTGGCAGCGCTACGCCAACGAGGTCGTCCTGCGCTGCCTCGGCCATGCCCGCGCGGACGAGGCCTTCACGCTCAATCTCACCGGCCCGGAAACCGCGAGCGTACGCGTTCTCGCCGAGCGGCTCGGTGAACGCCTCGATGTCACCGCCCGGTTCACCGGTGAGCCGCCCGCCACCAGCCTGCTGAGCGACGCGACACTCTGCCACAGCCTGTTCGGGTATCCGGACCTGCCGCTCGGCGCCCTCATCGACCTCCAGGCGAACTGGCTCCTCGCGGGCGGCGAGACCTGGGACAAGCCGACCAAGTTCGAGCGCAGGGACGGTCGCTTCTGATGTCCGTCCCTATGCCCGCCGCTCTGCCCGACGACATCGCCGCTCTGCTCCACCGGGGCACCGTGATCCCCGCCCACCCTCTGGCCCTCGACGCGGCCCGCCGGCTCGACGAGCGCCGTCAACGGGCCCTGACCCGCTACTACATGGACGCCGGCGCGGGCGGCCTCGCGGTCGGTGTGCACACGACCCAGTTCGCCCTGCGGGAGCACGGACTGCTGCGGACCGTCCTGGAACTGGCCGCCGAAGAAGCCGCCAAGCACGCCGAAGGACGTCCCGTGGTGCGGATCGCCGGTGTCTGCGGGCCGGTCCGGCAAGCGGTCGCGGAGGCGGAGACCGCCCGCGAACTCGGCTACCACGCCGTCCTGGTCTCCCCGGCGGGACTGCCCGATGCGGACCTCGACGGCCTGCTCGACCGTACGGCGGCCATCGGCGAGGTTCTGCCGGTGATCGGCTTCTACCTCCAAGAGGCGGTCGGCGGACGGTACTTGCCCCGCTCGTACTGGCGGCGGCTGGCCGACCAGGAGTCCACTGTCGCCGTGAAGGCGGCACCGTTCGACCGCTATCGCACCCTCGAACTCGTCCAGGGCATCGCGGAATCCGACCGCGGTCCCGAGGTCGCCCTCTACACCGGCAACGACGACAACATCGTCGACGACCTGCTCACCCCCTTCCACGTGCACGGCCCCGGCGGTCCGGTGGTACGGCACTTCGTGGGCGGGCTGCTCGGCCACTGGGCGGTCTGGACCCGGTCCGCCGGACGCCTCCTCGCCGACGTGCACGCAGCACGCGCCGGTGACGCCCCGGCGCATGAGCGGGCCCTGGCCCGGCTCGCGGGCGACACCGACGCCAACGCGGCCGTGTACGACGTACGGAATGCCTTCGCGGGAGTCATCGCGGGCGTGCATGAAGTGCTGCGGCAGCAAGGCCTGTTGGACGGCGTGTGGTGCCTCGATCCCGATGAGTCGCTCTCACCGGGGCAGCGCGAGGAGATCGCCCGGGTCCGCGATCTGTACCCGTGGCTGGGGGAGGAGGACGGCTTCATCGCCGACCGGCTCGCGCGCTGGCTCACCTGACCCCGATGACGACAATGGAGCCGAGACGTGTCCGCCACGCACGGAGGCAGCAGACCCATGACGCCGGACGACTGGTTCGACACCCTGTGCGGTCCCCGGGCCGACGCCCGTATCCCGGATCCGCAACCCCTGTCGGATACGGAGATCGCCACCGCGCTCGACGTGTTCGCGATCCCCGAGCCCGACCGGGTCCCGCTGGCAGCCACGCTTCCCGACCCGCGGCGCACCCCGGACCTGTGGGAAGCCCTGCTGCACTGCCGGCGCACCTTGTTCACCACCCCCGGCGCCGTGCAGTGGCCCAGCGCACCGGCGGAACTCGGCGAGGCGGGCCGCTATTTCTACGCCCACCTCTGCGTCCTGTCCCTGTCCCACGCCCTCTCCCTGCGCCAGGCCCGTGCGGTACCGGACGAGGTGACCCGTGCGACCTTCGCGGACCTCGGCTCCAAGCTCACCACCTACCGTCTTGCCCACGGCACGGGCGGCTTCGACCGGCAGACCTGGATCACCCGCCACCTGCGCGGCACCCTGCACCGACTCGGCCGCCTGCAGTTCGAGTTGCGTACCTACGACTCGCCCTCCTGGGGAGCGCAAGGCGCGCCGGCCGACGGCCCGGGCGAGGACGAGCCCGTCCTCGACGTCCACATCGCCGAGGACGGACCGCTGACCACCGCCGCATGCGACGCCTCCTTCGCCGCGGCCCGTCCGTTCTTCGCCCGCCACCATCCGGAGCACCCGGCGGCGTTCGCGACCTGCCATTCCTGGCTTCTGGACCCGGCGCTCGGGAATCACCTGAAGCCGCACGCCAACATCGTGTCGTTCCAGCGCCGCTTCACCTTGCACGGCGACAGCCCGGTCTGCGACGAGGACGTCCTGGAGTTCGTCTTCCACGCCCGTCCGGGCACCACGTCCACGGAAGGCCTGCCGCGCGACAACAGCCTGCGGCGGGCCCTGCTGGACCAGCTGGACCGCGGCGGCCATTGGCATCTGCGCCGCGGGTGGCTCCGTATGCCGTGAGCGGTGAGCGGTGACCCGGAGTGGTGAGCCGTGATCCATGGCCCATGACGCCGGGCGCAGCCGTGCCCGGCCGGGACCGGATGAAGTCCCCGGCCGGGCACGGCAATCGACGCGGCGGAGCAGGGCCGGGCCGCGCGCTCACATCTTGGGCATCAGCACCGTGTCCACGATGTACACCGTCGCGTTGGCGGTCGGCACGTTGCCGCAGACGACCTTGGAGGAGTCGTTGACCGTGTAGTCCTCACCGGATCCCGCGGTGGTGAGCTTGCTCTTCTCAAGGGTCTCGAAGGAGCCGTTCTCCAGCTGTGCCGGGGTGAGCTTCTGACCGACGACGTGGTACGTGAGCACCTTGGTGAGCAGCTCCTTGTCGGCGAGGACCTTGTCCAGGTCGGCCTTCGGGATCTTGGCGAAGGCGTCGTCGGTCGGGGCGAACACCGTGAGGTTCTCCGCGTTGTTGAGCGTGTCGACCAGGCCGGCCTTCTTCACCGCGGTGACCAGGGTGGACAGCGCCGGATTGTTGGACGCTGCGGTGGCGACCGGGTCCGCGGCCATGCCGTCGAAGCTTCCCGCGCCGTCCTTCGGCACGGAGGCGCAGGCCGGTCCGAAGGGCCCGGCCATGGGGTCGGCGCTCGCGCTCTTGTCGGCGGACCGCGTCGCCTTGGGCGTCTTGTCCGCGGCCTGGTCGGTGCTCCCCTTGTCGTCGGAGCACGCGGCGAGTGCGAGCGGCAGAGCGAGCGCGGCGGTCGCGGCGACGGCGACGCGGCGAAGACGGAAGGTGGTGTTCATGGTGTTCTCCTCGGGGGTGGACTCGCAGGGTGCGGGCCTTGTCACTGGCTCGTGGGGGAGTGGGACGGGATCAGGTCACGTTGACCACCACCGAATGCCAACCGGAGGCGCCGTCCGGGATGGTGCGGGTGCGCTCGCCGGCCTGTGGGGTGCCGGTGCCGTCGGTGGCACGGACCTGGAGGGTGTGGGAGCCGGACGTGGCGGCCCAGTCCCAGCGCCACTGCCGCCAGGTGTCCGGGGAGCCCTCGGGAGCCAAGTCGGCCCTGCGCCAAGGTCCTTCGTCGACGCGTACCTCGACGCGCTCGATGCCCCGGTGCTGTGCCCAGGCGACGCCGGCCACGGTGACCCTGCCGGAAGCCGGGCGGGCGAACGGCTTGGGGGTGTCGATACGTGACTGGGTCTTGATCGGCGCTTCACGCGCCCAGTCACGCTGCACCCAGTACGGGTCGTACGCGGCGAACGTGGTCAGCTCGATGTCCTCGATCCACTTGCAGGCCGAGACGTAGCCGTACAGGCCGGGCACCAGCATCCGGACCGGGAAGCCGTGCTCGAAGGGCAGCGGCTCGCCGTTCATGCCCACCGCGAGCATCGCGTCGCGTCCGTCCATGACGGTCTCGACCGGAGTGCCGAGGGTCATCCCGTCGACCGAGCGGGCCACCAGCTGGTCGGCGGGTCCTCCGCGGGACGGCGGGCGGACGCCTGCCTCGTCGAGGAGGTTCGCCAGTGGTACGCCGAGCCAGCGGGCCGAACCGACGTAGGGGCCGCCTACTTCGTTGGAGACGCACGTCATCGTGATGTCGCGTTCGATGAGGGGCCGGTCGAGCAGCTCCTGGAACGTCAGGGTGCGTGGGCTGCCCACTCCCTTGCCGTGCAGGCGCAGACGCCATCCGCCGGGGTCGACCTGGGGGACGCGGAGCGCCGTATCGACGCGGTAGAAGTCCCGGTTGGGCGTGGTGAAGGGGGCAACGCCCGCGATCCGGAGGTCCACCGCGCGAGCGAGCGGCGGGGCGGGCGAGGCAGGGACGGGGAGCCTGACCCTCGCGCGGGCCGTTTGTGCCGTGGCGGACGCGTTCGCACGCAGTGCTCGTGCCGCGGCCCCCACGCCGGTTGCCGCGACGGCCACGCCCGCGCCGGCCAGGACGAAGCCCCTGCGAGGAAGGCCCCCGGTGGTCGTGGCACCGGCTTCCGCGATCACCGGGGAGTGCAACTTGCCCGCCAGGACGTACAGGACGGTGGCTCCGGCGACCGCACCGGCCAGGGCCGGCAGGGCGTCGAGCGGGCCGGCCGCGTCCGGCCGGGAGAGCGCGGCCGCCGCGCCGAGCGCACCGATCAGGGCCACACCGGCCGCCGCGACCCGCCGCGCGCGCTGCGCGAGGATCCCCAGGCCCGCCGCGCACAGCGCGAGGACCGCGAGGACACCCAGCTGCAGCACCAGCTTGTCGTCGGTGCCGAACGTCCGGATCGCCCAGTCCTTCACGTCCGATGGCGTGCGGTCGATCACGGCGCCGCCGACCGCCGTGACCGGTCCCGCCGAAGGCCGGGCGCCGACCGCGACGAGTTCGGCGACCGCCAATGCGGCGTACCCGGCGACCAGGCCGCTCAGCGCGGCCCATGCGCCACGCGCTGCTCTCGTTGTCCCTGTGCTCACACCCTTGATTCGAAACGGGGGCGGGGCTCGGCTTGGTCGTTCACCCGATCGTGTCCCTGACCCGCGAACTCCGCAGGTCACAGGTCCTGCCCCGCACAGGTGATGCGGAGCCGGGACGGGGCGACATGACACGCGAGCAACGCGCGGTGGTGATCGGCAGCGGCATCGCCGGCCTGACGGCGGCGTACTTCCTGCGCGAGGCCCACGACGTCACTTCGTACGAGAGCGACGACCGGCTCGGCGGCCACGCCCACACCCATGACGTGGTGTCGGGCGACGGGCACGTGCCGGCCGTCGACTCGGGGTTCATCGTCCACAACGAGCGCACGCGGACCCTAGGCAGGGAACGCCATCACACCCACCGGCTCCGTGGTGGGCCGCGGTGAGCCGCCCGCCGGTTCCACCGTGAGGCCCATGCCGCTCGCCCCGTCGATGCGGCCGTCGAGCAGGACCACCCGCTCGCCGCCCGACCCGCTGAACTCCCCGGCCGGGCGCATGACGTCCCCGTCGTTGAACCAGAGTTGGTACACCTTGCCGTCGGGCAGCTCCGGGAGGCCCGCGGCGACGAAGGCCGCACGGTCCTGTGCGCGCGAGACGATGACCGTGCCGCGTGCCCCGTCGGCGAGTTCGGCGGCCCCCACTTCCGCGTGCCGCGCGGGCCGCACCGCCCCCCACTCCTCCCCCCGCCGCCGCGGCTGGCGGGCCTGCGACCGGGCGTCCTCGGCCGACTCGTGCTGCCACACGGCGATCCCGCCGAACGCCGCGGCCGCGGCCAGGCACGCTGCGAGCGACAACCGGGGAAGCGCGCGAGCCCAGGTCCGCAGACGACCGCGCGAAGGCACCTCGGGCGGTTCCTGCCGCACGGTCCGGATGCGCTGCAGCACTTGCTCCCTCATACGCGCCGGCGCGGGCACGGCGACAGCCAGCCCGAGGCGGGCGGTGGTGGCCGCCAGCTCGGCGACTTCCTGAGCGCAGGCCCCACAGGCGGCCAGGTGGCGCTCGAACTCGGTACGTTCCGCGGGGGCCAGCGCGTGCAACACGTAGGCACCGGTGGAGGTGTGGAGGTCCGCGGTGCTCACGCGGTCACCCCCAGGCAGTCGCGCAACCGGATCAGCCCGTCGCGCAGACGGGTCTTGACCGTGCCCAGGGGGAGGGTGAGCAGCTGGGCGACCTCGCGATAGGTCAGCCCGCGGTAGTAGGCGAGGGTCACCGCTTCGCGCTGCAACGACGTGAGCGCCCCCAGACAGCGGCGCACACGCTGCTGTTCCAGACGGCTTTCGACCTGCTCGGTGACCTGGTCGTACGCGGGGGTCCGGTCGAGGAGCGCGGCTTTGTGCTCGCGCGCCGCGGTCGCCTCGACGGAGCGGACCCGGTCGACCGCACGCCGGTGCGCCAGGGTCATCACCCAGGTCATGGCACTGCCCTTGTCCGGACGGAACCGCGCGGCGGTCCGCCACACCTCGACGAGAACCTCCTGGGCGACCTCCTCCGACTGGGCCGGATCACGCAGCACGCTGCGTACCAGACCGAGCACGGGAGCACTGACCTGGTCATAGACCTGCGTGAACTGCTCCTGGTCTCCCCGTGCCACCGCGGCCAGCGCCGTGGCAAGATCCACGCCCCGGGAGGGGCGGGTGCCGGCGTCGCCGCTCTCTGTTGCCCTCACGGATCTCCCTCATCGCCTGTGCGCACGTGGTGAAGTCGCACGCCACGAGTGATTCGACGCGCCCCCTGGTGGCGGATTGGTCTCGAGGCCGAAAACCCTCGGCCGGCGTCAGCGCAGACTGTGTGCGAGGTTGTCGCGCAGCATGTGCAGTCCCCGGCGCACATGGCTCTTGACCGTGCCGAGCGGAAGTCCGGTGCGCTGGGCGATCTGCGTCTGGGTGAGGTCCGAGTAGTAGGCCAGTCGGAGAACTCTCCGCTGCTCGGCGGAGAGACGGTCGAGCTCGCGCTGGATCACGATGCGGTCCACGGCCTGCTGCGCGAGGAGCCCGTCCGGCTGCGTGACGAGCTCCTGAGGCGCTGCTCGGGAAGCGGCCGCGACCACCTTGGTCCTGCGGGTGCGCGCCGTGAGCGCGTCGGCGATCTTGTGGCGGGTGATGCCGAGGAGCCAGGAGCGTGCGTTGCCGCGCTCGGGCCGGAAGCCGGCGCGGCCCCGCCAGGCGGCGACGAAAACCTGCTGGGTCACGTCCTGCGCTTCGAACTCGTCGCCGAGTGCGCGCCGTGCCACCGTGTGCACCAGCGTTCCCCACTCGTCGTACAGCTGGCGGAAGACCGTGTCGTCGCCCTGCGCGAACGCGGTCTCGAACGTCTCCTGCGCGTGGGCGGCCGCGGCGTGGGCGGCCGCGTCGACCGCGGTCTCGGCTGTCCTGGTCATCACGACCCCTCCTTTGACAGGTACGCCGGGCAGTGCACCGTTTGCCTGAAGGGAGGTTCATCCGAGACGGAAGCAGCGCACAACACGCGTCGTTTGTGCATCGTTTCGGGCGGCGGAGGGAACGCGCCGCTGGAACACTGGCAGTCGGCCGCCGCGACGATGCGGGCCGCGTGTGCCTCCGCATGTCGGCGATCCGCGTGTGCCTCCGTATGCAGGCGACCGCCGTGTGCCTCCGTATGCAGGTGAAACAAGGAAGTACGGATGCGGGGCGTGACACCGAGGTGAGGAGCAGCAGATGCCGAGCGAGCCGGACGGCCAGGACAGCGGACCCGCGCCCGAAGATCCGTCCGGGCTCGCCGACGCCGCTCTGACCACCGGGGCTCTGGCCCGCAGGCTCGGTGTCGCCGCCACCACCTTGCGCACCTGGGAGCGGCGTTACGGCATCGGCCCCAGCAGCCCTGGGGGGGGGCGCCCCCGACGCTGGCGGCCCGCCGATGTCGCCAGGATCGAGCACATGTGCCGCCTGACCGCGCAGGGTGTGGCGCCGGCCGAAGCCGCCCGCCTCGCGCTGGCCGGGTCACCTTCCACGCCGAGCACCAGGGAGCCGGAGGCCGCGCAGCAGCTTCTCGGCGCGGGCTCGAGCCCGGGCGAGTACGGCGAGCTGCCGCTCGGCCAGGTCTGGCCCGAGAGCCGCGGACTCGGACGCGCGGCGGTCCGTCTCGACGCGGGTGCGGTGCAGGCCCGGCTGCGTGCGGCGGTCGACACCTACGGTGTGGTCGTCGCCTGGGAGCAGATCATCGCCCCGACGCTGCACGCCGTCGGCCGCAAGTGGGCCACATCCAGCGAGTGTTACGTGGACGTCGAACATCTGCTGTCCTGGCATGTCTCCACGACACTGCGGTCGGCCGTGCGAGCGCCGGAGCACGAGCCCCTGCTGCCTCCGGTCCTGCTGGCCTGTATGCCCGAGGAGCAGCACTGTCTGGCGATCGAGGCGCTGTGGGCCGCACTCGTGGAACGCGGACTGCCCACGCGCATCTTCGGAGCCGGGGTTCCGGTGGAAGCTCTCGAATCGGCCGTGCGCCGCATCGGTCCGTGCGCGGTGGTGCTCTGGTCGCAGACCCGGCAGACCGCCGATCTTTCCGTGGTCCGGGCGCTGCTCTCCCTGGAGTGGGGTGTCCGCGGCGCACGCAGCCATCCCTTGGTCCTCCTGGCCGGGACGGGCTGGCGGAGTGCGGTGCACGAGCAGGGAGCGGGTCGCCTCACGGGTCTGGCGTCCGGGCTCGCGGTGCTCGAATCACTGTTCCGTGCGGTGACGCAGTCGTCCGCGGCCCCGCCCGGGCCCTTTCCCGACGACGAGTGACACGCCGTGGGCCGTCGGTCATGCGTCACTCCCGCGGACGCATGACCGA
>NZ_JAEIMH010000014.1:42054-43750 GCF_016464295.1 Streptomyces sp. N35
GGGGCGGCGCCCCCCCCCGGGGGGCCGCGGCCGCGGGCCCCGCCGGGATGGGCGGCGGTCGTGGTCTGCGGAGGGCCTCTCCGTCCGGTGAGGGCCGCTCCGCGGGGGATTCGGGGCTCGACGGACCGCGGATGCACCAATTCAGGCCACACGAGGGTGCATCCGTACGTCTGCGGCGCGGGGAAGGCTGGGTGTGACCGCTTCGACCCTCGTCACCGACTGGCGGCCACCCGCCCCGAAGCTCTCCTGAAGGATCGCGCTCATGACCGTGTCGGTCGTCCTGTTCACCTGCGACCTCCGCCTGCACGACCACCCGCCGCTGCACGCCGCCCTGGACCGGTCGCGCGAGGTGGTGCCGCTGTTCGTACGCGACCGTGCCGTGGACGCGGCCGGATTCGCCGCGCCCAACCGGCTCGCGTTCCTGGCGGACTGCCTGGCCGACCTCGACGCGGGGCTGCGCGAGCGAGGCGGCCGGCTGGTGCTGCGGTCGGGGGACCTCGCGGACGAGGTGGCCAAGGTGGTGACCGAAGCCGGCGCGGAGGAGGTGCACCTGGCGGCCGATCACAGCGCGCACGCCCGTCGCCGGGAGGAGCAACTGGGCGCCCTTCTCGAGACGTTGGGGTGCCGCCTGACCGTGCACGACACCGTCAGCACCGTGGTGGCCCCCGGCACGGTGACCCCGGCCTCGTCGGACCACTTCGCGGTCTTCACCCCGTACCACCGGCACTGGGCACAGCAGCCGATGCGCACCCCGCTGCCGGCTCCGCGCACGGTGCGGGTGCCCGAAGGCGTGGGCTCGGAGCCCCTTCCCGTACGCGGATACATCACCGGTGTCTCACCCGCGCTCGCGGCCGGCGGCGAGTGGCCGGCCCGCGAGCAGCTCGGCGCGTGGCTGCGCAGTGGCCTGGGGGAGTACGAGGACGGCCACGACGACCTCGGCGGGGACCGTACGTCGCGGCTCTCGCCCCACCTGCACTTCGGCACGCTGTCCCCGGTCGAATGCGTCCAGCGGGCGCTGCGCAAAGGCGGAGCGGGCGCCGAGGCCTTCGTACGACAGCTGGCCTGGCGCGACTTCCACCGGCAGGTCCTCGCCGCCCGCCCCGACGCGGCCCAGCGGAACTACCGCTCCCAGCACGATCGTTGGCGCACCTCGGCATCGGCCCGTCGGGACTTCGAGGCGTGGAAGGAGGGCCGCACCGGATATCCCGTCGTCGACGCGGCCATGCGGCAGCTGCGCCACGAAGGCTGGATGCACAACCGCGGCCGCCTGCTCACCGCGAGCTTCCTCAGCAAGACCCTGTACGTGGACTGGCGCGTCGGCGCCGAGTACTTCCTGTCGCTCCTCGTCGACGGGGACGTGGCCAACAATCAGCTCAACTGGCAGTGGATGGCCGGAACCGGCACCGACTCGCGCCCCAACCGCGTCCTCAATCCGGTGACCCAGGCCAAGCGCTACGACCCGGACGGTGTCTACACGCGCCGCTGGGTGCCGGAACTGGCGGACGTCGCGGCCCCGTTCGTGCACGAGCCGTGGAAACTCCAAGGACTCGAACGTGCCGCGATCGACGACTACCCCGACCCCATCGTGGATCTGGCGGACGGATTGGCCCGGTTCAAGCGAGGCCCCGGGGGGGGGGGGGGGGCGGCGCCCCCCCCCCCCCGGGGCGGGGGGTGGCCCGCGGGGGGGGCGGGGGGG
>NZ_JAEIMH010000014.1:43760-68767 GCF_016464295.1 Streptomyces sp. N35
GATGGGCCGGCCCCAGGGGACCCGCGGGCGGGCGGGGGCCCCGCGCCACCCCGGCCGGGGGGGCTAAGGGCCGCCGGGTGTGCGGCTGAGGGCCCCCGGCCACCACGCCGGGCGGCCGATGTCGCGCACCAACGCCGGGACGAGGAGCGACCGTACGACCAAGGTGTCCAGGAGCACGCCGAACGTGACGATGAACGCGATCTGGACCAGGAACGACAGCGGGATCACCGCAAGCGCGGCGAACGTGGCCGCGAGCACCACACCCGCCGAGGAGATCACGCCCCCGGTCGCGGTGAGCCCGCGCAGCACCCCTTCGTGGACGCCGTGGCGCAGGGACTCCTCCCTGACCCGGGACATCAGGAAGATGTTGTAGTCCACGCCGAGCGCCACCAGGAAGACGAAGCCGTACAGCGGTACGGACGGGTCGGTGCCGCCGAAGCCGAAGACGTGCTCGAAGACCAGGGCGGAAACGCCCAGCGTGGCAAGGAAGTTGAGCGCGACGGTTGCGACGAGCAGCAGCGGCATGGCCAGCGAACGGAGCAGCCCGACGAGGATCACGAGGATGATCGCCAGGACCACCGGGACGATGACCGTGCGGTCGTCCCGCGCGGTGCCCTGGGTGTCGTACTGCTGGGCCGTGTATCCGCCGGCCAGTGCATCGGCGCCGGGAACCGCGTGCACCGCGGTGCGCAGTCTGGCGACGGTGTCCTTGGCGTCATCGCTGTCCGCGGCGGCGTCCAGCGTCGCGTCGATGCGCACGCGCCCGTCCACGACGAGAGGCTCCCCGCCGCCCGGCCTGCCGGAGACGCTCGCCGGGGCGGCCGACGAGACCCCTTCGGTGTCCTCGATCGCGGCCAGCACGGGCTCCAGACGGTCGGCGTCGGCGATCACCACGGCCGGGTTGCCCGAGCCGCCGGGAAAGTGCCGGCCGAGTGTCTCCTGGGCGGCCACGGAGGAGGTCTCGTTGACGAACACCTCGTCCAGAGGAACGCCCTTGGAGGTGAGCATCGGGGCGAAGCCGGCGCAGAGCAGCAGGGCGGCGAGCGTGCACGCCCAGACCTTGCGCGGCGCCCGGTCCACCAGCTCCGCGATCCTCGTCCACACCCCGTGACCCGCCGACTCCCGCGCGGACTTAGGCTTCGCCGGCCAGTACGCGGCGCGGCCGAGCAGCACGAGGACGGCGGGCAGGAACGTGAGCGTGCTGAGCACGGCGCACACGATGCCGATGGCACCGACAGGCCCGAGAGCCCGGTTGTTGGTGAGGTCGCTCAGCAACAGCGCGAGCAGTCCGAGCGCCACGGTGGCTCCGCTCGCGACGATCGGCCCGAACGACCGCCGCAGCGCCGACCGCATCGCCTGCATACGGTCACCGCTTACGGGCAACTCCTCGCGGAAACGCGCCGTGAGCAGCAGCGCGTAGTCGGTCGCGGCGCCGATGACGAGGATCGAGAGGATGCCCTGCACCTGGCCGTCGACCCGTACGACGTCGTGGTCGGCGAGCACGTAGACGATCGCGCAGGCGAGCCCGAGGGCGAACACCGCGCCGAGGATGATCACAAGCGGCAGCAGCAGACTGCGGTAGACGAGCAGCAGGATCAACAGCACGGTGACGAGGGCGGCGGCCAGCAACAGGCCGTCGATGCCGGCGAACGCGTCGGACAGATCGGCCTGGCTCGCCGCCGGACCCGCGATCTGCGCCCGCGTGCCGGACACCTTCGCCGCGGCGGAGTCCACCTGGGCGAGCACATCCGGCAGCTTCTCCCCGAGGTCCGGCCGCAGTTGGACGATGCCCTGCATGGCTTCGCCGTCCTCGGACAGCACCGCGGGGGAGGGGCTCCCGACCGTGCCGTCCGCGCCCTTGAGCGAGGCGAGCGCCTCGGTGGCCGCAGTGCGCTGCGCATCCCCGAGCTCCTGACCCGCCTCCTTGCCGGTCCACACGACGATCGCGGGGAGCGTCTCCTCCTGCCGGAACTGGCGCTGGGCGTCCAGGACTTGAGTGGACTCGGCGTTCCGTGGCAGGAAGGCGGCCTGATCGTTGGTGGCGACGTCCCCCAGCTTGCCCGCGTACGGCCCGAGTGTGCCGCCGATGCCCAGCCAGGCGATCAGCAGGACGACGGGAACCAGCCAGCGTGCGAGCCGTGCTCCGCTGAACATGAAGATCCTCTCGAATCGAGAAAGCTCGATAAAAAACAATCTCAATGATTGAAGCATTCTCGTGCGGGCTGGTTGAGACCAGGGTGCTCCGCGCGACATCCGTGTATACGGCCGGGCCGTCGCGTTCGGATGCGGTGTGTCATCCCCTGATCCCGCCCGCATCCAAGAACCCTGGGGCAACAGAAGGATCAAGAGGAGCCCGAACGGGATACACCCGCCGGGCGGAGCGCGCGGAGGAGCACGTGAACACCGCAGACACCTCGTCGGGCCGGCGCTGCCTGGTCACCGGCGCCACGGGATACATCGGCGGTCGCCTGGTGCCCGAACTGCTCGACGCCGGGCACCGGGTGCGCTGCCTCGCCCGGACCCCGCGCAAGCTGCGCGACCACCCGTGGTCAGGGCGCGTGGAGGTCGTACGCGGCGACGTGACCGACGCGTCCGAGGTGGCCGAGGCGATGCGCGGCATCGACACCGCGTACTACCTGGTGCATGCCCTGGGAACGGGGCGCGGTTTCGAGGAGACCGACCGGGAGGCGGCCCGGATCTTCGGTGAACAGGCGCGGGCCGCGGGCGTGCGCCGGATCGTCTACCTCGGCGGACTCACCCCGGCGGGCGTCCCGGAGGCGGAACTCTCACCCCATCTGCGGTCCCGGGCGGAAGTCGGCAGGATCCTGCTCGCGTCCGGCGTGCCGACCGCGGTGCTGCGGGCCGCCGTCATCGTCGGCTCCGGATCCGCTTCGTTCGAGATGATGCGCTATCTCACCGAGCGATTGCCGGCCATGATCACACCGAAGTGGGTGCGGACCCGGATCCAGCCCATCGCCGTACGCGACGTGCTCCGCTACCTCGTCGGCTGCGCCGGTCTGCCGGCCGAGGTCCACCGCACCTTCGACATCGGCGGACCCGACGTCCTCACGTACATGGACATGATGCGCCAGTACGCGGAGATCGCCGGCCTGCCGCCGCGCCTGATCGTGCCCGTGCCCGTCCTGACTCCACGGCTGTCCAGCCACTGGGTCGGGCTTGTCACCCCGGTCCCGCGCTCGATCGCGAGACCGCTCACGGAGTCCCTGCGCCACGAAGTCGTCTGCCACGAACACGACATCGCCACCTATGTGCCGGATCTCCCGGGGCGCCCCATGCCGTTCGCCGCGGCCGTCGAACTGGCCCTGCAGAAGATCCAGGACGCCCAGGTCGCCACCCGGTGGTCCTCCGCCGCGGTCCCCGGCGCCCCGAGCGACCCACTGCCCACCGACCCCGACTGGGCGGGCGGCAGCCTCTATACGGATTGCCGTGAGCGCGGCGTGGACGTCGACCCGCACGCCTTGTGGCGCGTCATCGAGGGGGTGGGCGGCGACAACGGCTGGTACTCCTTCCCGCTCGCCTGGGCGGTGCGCGGCTGGCTCGACCGGCTCGTCGGCGGCGTGGGACTGCGCCGCGGCCGACGCGACGCGCACCACCTGCGGGTGGGCGACTCCCTCGACTTCTGGCGGGTCGAGGAGATCGAGCCCGGCCGCCTGCTCCGCCTGCGCGCCGAGATGCGGCTGCCCGGCCTCGCCTGGCTCGAAATGCACGTGGACCAGGACGCCCAGGGCCGCACCCGCTACCGCCAACGCGCCCTCTTCCACCCCCGGGGCCTGCTGGGGCACGCGTACTGGTGGAGCGTAGCCCCCTTTCACGCCGCGGTCTTCGGCGGCATGGCCCGCAACATCACGCGCGCTGCGGCGCAGCAGCCGGTGCCTGCGAACTCGCGGGAAGCTAAGAGCCCTTGAGGCCGGTGCGGGCCGCCTCGCCGGGAGGCCGGTCGCGGGCGGCGGCCAGTTCGTCGTTGAGGGCGGCGAGGAAGCGTACGGTGACGGCCAGTTCGGCATCGGTGAAGCCGGCGCGTGCTTCGGTCGCGGCGGTGGCCAGCGGGCGGAAGAAGGCGCGAGCCGTGCGCTGGGCGTCGTTCACGTAGTGCAGGTGGACGACCCGGCGATCGGCGCTGTCGCGGGAGCGCCGGACGTGTCCGGCCCGCTCGAGCCGGTCGAGGCACGCGGTGACCGCACCTGAGGTGAGGCCCAGGTGCTCGCGCAGGCGGCCCGGAGTGAGGGGTTCCTCCGCGTCGAGGATCGCGGCGAGGGCTTGTACGTCGGTCGCGTGCAGACCCTGCGCGGCGGCGAAGCCGTGGACCACCCGGTTGATCTCACCGTTCATACGGCGCAGCTGCACCGCCAAGGCGTGCAGGTCGGCGTCCGCGGGCGTGTGCTGGTCCGCATCTCCTGGCGTGTGCGGGTCCGCGTCCCCTCGCGTGTGCGGGTCCGCATCCCCTGGTGTCGCGTGCCGGGACGCATCCCCTGGCGCGTGCCGGTCCGTGTCCGTCGGCGTGGACGACGTCCGCCCGCTGCCGCGTACCGAATCCTTTGCGCTCACCACGCGTCCACCTTATCGGTGGCGGGCGTGTGGCCAGGAGGGACGGCCCACCGAAGGGGGCCGCCCGCCCCGGCGTCAGCCGTCAGGTGACCTTCACCCTTGCCGTAGCGGTGGCATCGGTACCGGAACGGCGTAGGCCGTCGCCCCCGCGCCGACCCCGCCTTCGCAGGTGTTCGGCGGCTGGGTGCCGAGCCCGCGGGTGGACGGCTTCTCGGCCGCCCAGAACATGTAGCCGAGCATGCCCGGCGTGGATCCCGCCCCGTTCGGCGCCACGTTCTGCACGTACGAACCCGTCGCGCTCTGCAGCGACCCGGCGAAGTTCGTGCACTCGGGCAGCGGTGAACGTCCGTACGCGACGTACAGGCCGCCCGTGAACTTGGCGGGCGCCAGCGGCGGCACCGGCGGCGCGAACTGCGGCTTGCCGTCCACGTGTTCCTGCCAGGCGGCGGTCGCCGCGCTCGCCGAGGGCTGGCGCGCCGGCACCATCGCGTTGGCGTAGTCGAGTACGGGCGCGTCCGTGCGCAGCCAGTCGGCGGTCGCCTTGCGGTTGACGGCGATCAGCCACCGGTCGCCGGCCGCCACGTCGATGGTGAGCCGCGCGGCCGGCTTGCTGCCGCTCGCGTCGTACGGGTGCACCGAGCGGTAGGCATCGATGAAGGCCTGCAGACCGGTGAGGTTCGGGTTGGTGTTCTGCTCGTAGTCGATCTCGATGCCGACACCGAGGCGGCTCGCCAACGCTGCCGCGTTCAGCCCGAGTCGGGTGGCGTTCTCGGCCAGTGCGGCATCCCATTCATCGGTGTACGTGATCCCGCCGATGGACAGCATCACCCGCACCCCGCGCGAGGTGAAGTACTGCACGATCTCGGGAGTCATGCCCTTGGGGACACCGTCCACGGTCGTGGCGTCGTCGGTGAGACGCAGCAGCTTCTGCGGTTCGACGAAGCTGAGCACGACGACGTTCACGGAGGGGCGTCCGTCGCCGCGGTCGATGAGCCAGTGGTTCATCGAGTCGAATCCGGCGACGGAGCGCACCCGTCCCCACGTGCAGAAGTCATCACCGCAGTGCCAGGCCCCGTAGACCTGGGGCGGCGTGCCGGCCGCGGCGGAACTCGAAGGCGCGGTCGGTATCAGGAGCGCGACGAGCAGGCCGAGGACGGCGAGGAGTCTGGGGCGGACGAGAAGGGAGCGACGGCGCATACGAACCTCCGGAGAAGAGGGAGCGAGCGACCAGACGGCGCGGGCAGCATGGCAGGTCCATACCAACCCGACAAGATGGCGCGTACGCTCCCTGCTCCCTGCTCCCTGCTCCTTCGCTCCGGTTCAGTTCACTTCAGTTCACTTCAGCTCGCGCGAATCCTTCAGGTCGCAGTTGGTGAAGGACGGTCCCCGTGTGCACAGTGCCGAGAGCTGTTCGTTGAGTTCGGCGACCTCGGGGCGATCGTTGTTGCGCATGGCGGCTTCGTGCGACTCGAACTCGATGATCGCGAGGTAGCGTCCCGACTTGTCCCGGTCCTGGAGCAGGATGCGGTGTACGGGTCCACCGGACTTCCCCTGCATCTTCTGCTCGAAGCGGTCGAGCAGCTTGCGCAGCTCGTCGAACTTCTGAGTCTCGAATTCGATGATCTGGACGAACTTCTGGCTCATGGGGGCCTCCCCCTCATGCCGTCGCGCCCCGGGCCGGAACACGCTCAGGACTCAAACAACCACCGCTCCCAGCGCGGGGCAATCGCCCGCGCACGCTTGCCGGGGCTGGTAATTCCTACGCTCCGTGGCGGCAGGCCCCGACACCGTCCTGCGGATCCTGCTCAGCCCGTCCCACCTGCTCCGACTGCCCCCTCGGATCAGCCCGACCCACGGGCTACGGCCGCCCCTTCGGATCAGCCCGCCCCACCGACCGCAGCCCGCAACTCATGCAGGCGCAGCGCCAGATGGAGCCGCAGCGCCGAGTCCGGGGAGCGCCAGTCCTCGCCGAGCAGGACCCCGATCCGGTCCAGGCGCTTGAGCAGGGTGTTGAGATGGACGTGCAAGGCGCGGGCCGTCCGGCTCAGGTTCCCGGAGTGTGCGAAATAGGCGGCCGCCGTGGTCACGAGGTCGGTGGACCGCCGTCGGTCGTACGCGAGGAGCGTGCCGAGTTCGTCCTCGAGGAACCGGCTCAGATCGCCCGTGCGGTCGGGGTCGAAGACGAGCGCGTACATCCCGTACCGCTGAGCGGCGGCCCCCCGGTCCTGTTCCCCCAGGGCCCGCAGCACCTTGATGCAGCGCTGCGCCAGCGTGAACGAACGGGCACGTTCCTGGCCCACGATCCGGTCGGCGACGACGAGGCTCGGCGCACCGAGGGTGCGGCCCAGCTCCTGGTGCAGGGCGCGGGCGGCGTCGTCCGCGTCGTCGGCGCGAAGGAGCATGGTCGCGCGTCCGAGGTATTCGCCCGCGAGCCCCGACCACCTGGCGGACAGGGGTTTGAGGTGCCGGACGATATCGCTCGCGGATCTCTCCGGGCAGTCGGCCACGACGAGGGTGTCGAGGTGGTCCACATCGACGCCCCGGGCGAGGGCCCGGTCGCGCTGGGCAGGGTGCAGGGGGGCGGGGGACATCAACTCCATGAGGAGTTCGCCGCGGACCCGCTCCTCCGCTTCGACGCGGGCTTCGCGCATGAGGATGAGCAGCCCCATGATCTGCGCGGAGCGCTCGAGCATGCGGACGTCCGCCGGCTCCGGTGGACCCTGGCGGGCCAGGGACAGGAAGCCGAAGTGGCTGCCGCCGGCGCGTACGGCCACCACACTGCGAAAGGTGCCGTCCCCGCCCCGCACCGTGGCACAACGCCCGGTGCCGCGCGCCTCCTCGCGCAGCTCCCTGGCCAAGTCCCCTTCCGCGTCCGCCCGTTGCCCTTCGGGGGAGCGGGTCGCGAGCACGTTGTCGTCCCGGTCCTGAACGGTCACGGTGCCTTGCAGATGCTCGACGAGGAGCTGAGCGATATCGCCGGGGCCGCCGCCGGTCAGCACCACGTGCGTGAGGGCTTCGTGCACGGACGCGGCCCGTTCCATCGTGGTGACCTGGTCCTCGATGGTGCGATACGCATCCGTGAGGCGCTGCAGCGAGCTGCGGGTCTGCTCGTACAGCCGGGCGTTGTTGAGGGCGACCGCGGCATGGCTGGCGAAGGCGCTGAAGAGCGCCACCTCGTCCTTCTCGAAGGGACGTTCGCTGCGGTCGGCGGCGAAGAGGGCGCCGATCGCCTCGTCGCCCACCAGGAGCGGTACGCCGAGCAGCGCCATGAGTCCCTCGCGGGGGACCAGGAGGTCGAAGGCGGGGTCGTGGGGGAGGGCTTGTGCCTCACGGTAGTTGCTCACCCAGAACGGCGCCTTCGACTCGATCACGCGCCCGCCCAGACCGAATCCCGGTGGCAGCCGGGCGGATGAGAACTCGGGCGAGATCGTTCCGGCGGACGCCCGGACGACCAGGCGCCCCTCCTCGTCGAGGAGCGACAGATAGGCGAAATCGCTGCCGATCAGCTCATGGGCGTGCCGCACGATCGACCGCAGCACCTCGTCGACCTCGCCGAGCGCGGTCAGCGAACGGGCCGTCGTGTACAGGCTGTTGAGCTCCCGCTCGCGCCGCAGCCGATAGGCGGGCAGCTCGCCATCGCCCTCGCCGTCTACGCCGCCATCGGTGCGGCCGGCGCCCGTCCCGGTGCGGCCGGCGATCTCCCCGCTGCGGCCCGGGCCTGCCCCCGTACGCCCGGAGTCAGCGCGTCCCATCGATACCCCCGCCAGGAATCAGGTGGTTGATTCTTCCACCCCGATGCCGCCATCACTGGATTTCCTTTCCATCCTACGGTCGGCGCGCGCGGCCCTAACCTCGCTCCACGACACACGGCCGTGCCGCACGATGCGGTGTCCGTGCCCGACCCCTGGGAGTGACAAGGATGTCGATTCCTGCCGACGGCGGTCTGTACGCCGTCGCGACCCGCAAGGCGATGCTGCGGCTGCTGCCTCTGCTGTGCCTCGCCTACTTCATGTCGTACGTCGACCGCACGAACATCGCGCTCGCGAAGACCCACCTGCAGGCGGATGTCGGCATCAGCGTGGCCGCGTTCGGCCTCGGCGCCGGGCTGTTCTTCCTGACGTACGCGCTCTTCGAGGTCCCCAGCAACCTGATCATGTACCGGGTCGGTCCACGGCGCTGGATCGCGCGCATCGCGCTGAGCTGGGGCGCGGTCACGGCGCTGATGATGTTCATCGCGAACGACATCACCTTCTACATCGGGCGGATGGCGCTAGGCGCGGCCGAGGCAGGCCTCTACCCGGCGATGATGTTCATGATGACCCGGTGGTTCGCGCAGAAGGACCGCGCCACCGCGATCGGGTTCATCTACCTCGCGCCCACGCTCGGTCTGCTCCTGGGCGGACCGCTCGGCGGTGCGCTGATGGAATTCGACGACCTGGCCGGATTCCACGGCTGGCAGTGGATGTTCCTGATCGAGGGCCTGATCACGATGGTGATCGGCCTGGTGGTGCTCGCCTTCCTGCCCGAAGTGCCGTCCGACGCGCGCTGGTTGCGAGCGGACGAGGCGGCGGCGCTGAGCGAGCAGGCGGACAAGGGAGCCGATCCCCGCGCCGGGCACAGCCTCAAGGGCAATCTGGGCCAGGCGTTCGGGCGGCCGTTCATCCTGCTCGTCGGGGTCATCTACTTCCTCAACCAGGTCACGATGAACGGGGTGACGTTCAACGTGCCGTCGATCATCGAGTCGTTGGACGTGAGCGGATCGTTCCTGATCGGATTGCTCAGCGGAGTCACGGGCATCGGGGGCACGATCGGCGTGCTCGTGATGCCGGCGGTCTTCCGGCGCCTCCCGCGCGAGTCCCTCACCATCGGTGTCCTGGCCGTGGCGCCCGCGGCGATCGCGGCGGTGTTCCTCGCGGTGTCGTCGCCCACCGTGCGCATCGTGCTGATCGGCGTCATGTCCGCGATCATCTTCGGCACGCTGCCGATCTTCTGGTCCGTCGCCATGGCCCGGATGTCGGGCATCGTGGCCGCCGCCGGTCTGGCCTTCATCAACACCGTCGGACTGACCGGCGGATTCGTCGGGCCGTACCTGTTCGGCCTGGCCGAGGCCGACTCCGGCGACCCGGCCTCCGGCTTCTCCATCGTGATCATCGCGTCGCTCGTCGGCGGCGCCCTCGCGGTGGCCCTGCATCGCGCGCTGCGGCACGAGGACGCCAAGTCCACCCCGGTCGCGACCCCCGTCCCCGAGCGCGACCCGGAGGTACAGGCGTGATGTTCCAGCCCGAGGAAGGATTCCCGCTGGCCGAGATCCCCGGGGCCTACGCCACCGAGCTCGGCGGCACCGTGGCGGTACGGGCCGACGCCGACGTACTGACCTGGACGGAGCTGCACCGCGGGAGCAACCGCGTCGCCCGGGGCCTGCTGGACGCCGGAGCGGCCACCGGCCGGATCGTGACCCTGCTGCTGCCCAACTCGACCGACCTGGTCCTTGCCGTGTTCGCCTGCTACAAGGCCGGTGCCACCCCGCAGGTCCTGTCCCCGAGGATGAAGCCGGCGGAACTCGAGGCGATCCTCGAACTAGGCGACCCCGCCGTGGTGGTCACCGAACAGGGCGTCGCGCGACTAGGCCGTACGACCGTCGAAGACTTGGCGGCCGGGCAGCCCGCCCATGACCTGGACGCGCCCCTCGCACCCTCGTGGAAGGCCCCGACCTCCGGCGGATCGACCGGACGCCCGAAGATCATCCTGTCCGGCCGGCCGGCGGTCACCTCCGGCTTCGATACGGGAATGTGGGGGATCGCACCGCGACAGCAGGCGCTGATCACCGCACCGCTGCACCACAACGCCCCGTTCGTCACGGCCCTTTCGACTCTCTTCCTCGGCGGCACGGTCACCCTGCTGACCCGGTTCGACGCCGAGCGGACGCTGTCCGCGATCGACGAGTACGACGTGGACTGGGTGTATCTCGTCCCCACGATGATGCGCCGCATCATGGCGCTCCCGGACGAGGTGCGCCACCAGTACGCGCTCGCTTCCCTGCGGTCGGTCTGGCACTGCGCCGAACCCTGCCCGGTCTGGCTGAAGCGGAAGTGGATCGAGTGGCTCGGTCCGGAGCGGATCTGGGAGTTGTACGGGGGCACGGAGGCCGAGGCCGGGTGCACCCTGCGCGGCGACGAATGGCTCCGGCATGTCGGCTCGGTGGGCCAGGTGACCTGGGGCGAGATGAAGCTGCTCGACCTCGACGGCGCCGAGATCACCGGTCCCGATGTCTCCGGCGAGATCTATATGCGGGTGACCCCGGGGACGGACGCCACCTACCGCTACATCGGCGCCGAACCCACCGCGCGCGACGGCTGGTCCTCGCTCGGGGACATCGGGCGCTTCGACGCCGATGGTTACCTGTATCTGCTCGACCGACGGTCGGACATGATCACCGTCGGCGGTGTCAACGTGTACCCGGCGGAGATCGAGGCCGCACTGGTCGAGCACGAACACGTCCTGACCGCGGTCGTCATCGGTCTGCCCGACGAGGACACCGGCAACCGGCTGCACGCGATCGTCCACACGCCCGAGCGGGCCGGCGTCACCGCGGACGAGATCCGTGCCTTCCTCGGCGGCCGGCTGTCCCGCCACAAGCTGCCGAAGTCGGTCGAGGTGGTCCATGACTCCTTGCGTGACGCGGCGGGCAAGGTCCGCCGTTCCGAACTGCGCGCTCAGCGCGTCACGGAGCTCGCCTGATGACCAGAGCCCACCCGATGGCCAGAGCCCACCCGACGAACAGATCCGGCTCGATGAACAGCGACCAACCGACGCCACAGCGACCAACCGACGACCACGGGAGGAACACGGCTGTGAACCCCGGAACTTCGGGCAGACGCACCCTGCGTATCGGAGGGACACTCGCCGCCGCGGCCGCGCTCCTCGCCTCTTCGATGAGCGCGCCACCGGCCGAGGCCGCCGGCGTGCGGTGCGAGGCCCTTGCAGGGACGGCTGTCCCCGCGGCCGTCATCTCGCTGCCCACCAACGGCGGCAGGGTTACATCGGCCTCGCAGGTGACGGAGACGGTCGCCGGCCGGAGCGTCACGTACTGCCGTATCGACGCGTCCCTCTTCCCCGTGGACCGCTCCGCACCCGCCATCGGGATGCGGCTCGCCCTGCCCCGGGACTGGAACGGCAGATCGATGATGTTCGGCGGCGGCGGCTTCAACGGCACCGTCCCCGATCTCCGGGCGAACGTTCCCTTCGGACCGCAGGACCGGCCCGTCCCCCTGGCGCGCGGGTACGCGATGTACGCGAGCGACTCCGGACACCAGGCGGATCCCGCCAAGCACCCCATCGCGTCCCTTGACGGCTCCTTCGCGGTGAACGACGAGGCGCTGCGGAACTTCGCCGCAGGTGACGCGCTCAAGAAGACCCACGACGCCGCCCAGTTCCTGATCCGGCAGGGGTACCGGGCCGAGCCCGCCCGCGTGTACTTCGCCGGCGGGTCGACGGGCGGACGCGAGGCCCTGGCGGTGGTCCAGCGGTGGCCGGACGCCTTCGACGGCGTCATTTCCGCGTATCCGGCTTGGAACAACCTCGCCGAAGCGCTCTATCTGGGCCACGCCACACGGCAGTTGGCGCAGCCGGGCGCGTTCCCCGGCCCCGAGAAGCAGACCCTGCTCCACGAGACCGTCATCCAGGCCTGCGACGGCCTCGACGGGCTGACGGACAAGGTCGTCTCGAATCCGGAGGCCTGCCACTTCGCCCCGGAGAAACTCCGCTGCCCCGACGGCGGCGACAGCGGCTCCTCCTGCCTCTCGGACCGTCAGATCGCCTCGGTGAGGACCATCTCCTCGCCGTGGAAGTGGCCGTACAAGGTCGCCAGCGGCGAACAGGGCTACCCCGGCTTCCCGTTCCTCTCCGGCGCCGACATGAGAACGCCGCTGCTCGGATTCGGAACGACGGCACCTTCCACGCCCATGCCACTGACGAGCGGATACGGCATGCAGTACTGGGACCAGTGGGTGAGGTACTTCCTGACGCGGGACCCCGGCCGCGACTCCCTGGCCCTCGATCCCGGGCGGCCGGGCGAGTGGCTGGACCGGATCAGCCGGCTGTCCGAGCTCCAGGACCTCAACCACGCGGACCTGCGCGCGTTCTCGCGGTCCGGCGGCAAGCTCCTGCTGCTGCACGGGGCCGCCGACGAGCTGGTCTCCCACCGCTCGACGAACGACTACTACGAGCGCGTGACCGCCACGATGGGGGAGCGGGGAACGAAGGAGTTCTCGCGCTACTACCTCGTCCCCGGCGCCAACCACGCGAACTTCGGCACCCCCGCGTTCGCCGCCGCCTGGGACTCGGTCGCCGCGCTCGAGCAGTGGTCCGAACAGAACCGGGCCCCGAACGCTCCGGTCGTGACCGACGCACGCGACGGCAGGGCCCGCCCTCTGTGCGCGTACCCCCTGTGGCCGAAGTACCGATCGGGTGACCCCGACAGCGCTGGAAGCTTCACCTGTTCCCGTTGACACCATCCGCTCGGGATCACACCGAGGCGGACTTACGCGCCGGGATGGATGCCGTGCGCGCGTGCGGCATCCAGCCAGCGTGGGAACTCCTGCACGAGCTGGTCGTAGAGCACGTCGTCCGGCACGGCGAGCGGGTCGTGACCGGCGTGGAAGAAGCCCGCGTTGTCGACAACACGCTTGTGGGGAACGGCGAGTTCGTCGAGTTTGCGCAGGAAGTCGAACTGCTTGCTGTGCGGGTCGCCGAAGCCGATGAACTGCCAGAACAGCGGCAGCTTCGCCGCCTTGCACACATAGCGTTCGGCGGCGAGCTTGTTGATCGGGCCGCCGTCCGTCTGGAAGACCACCAGGGCGGGGGCGGTGGTGCCGCTGTCGAGGTAGTGGTCGATGACGGCGTCCATGGCGAGGTGGTAGCTGGTCTTGCCCATATGCCCGAGCCGGGACACGATCTGCTCGATCCGGCCCTGGTGGCCTGCCAGTTCGATGGTCTCGACCGCGTCGATGTCGGTGGAGAAGAAGACGGTGGGCACCTGCCCGTCGTCGTCGAAATGCGCCGAGAGGCCGAGCACGCGGTCGGCGAGCGCCTGCACACTGCCGTTCTTGTAGTACGGCTTCATCGAGCCGGAGTAGTCCACCACCAGGTAGACCGCGGCCCGTTGACCGTCGAGCCCGTGCTTGGCCAGGGACACCCCGGCGCTCTTGTAGAGACTGACCAGCGCCGGTGCCGTCTCCTCCACCTTGCGCAGACTGATCGCCGCCATATGCCGCCCCCTGGCTCGCCGTTCGCTACGGATGGCGAGGCTACGGCACACTCCTGTGTCCATGCGGGCCGGATGGTGCTCACCGTGTTCTCGGCTCGCGGCTTCCGGCTCGGTTCTTCGCGATGTTTCTGATCTTCTTCGTGCTGCCTGATTCGGCGAGCAGGGCGAGTACCACCGGCGATGTCGACCTCTCGGCGAGGACGCGCTGCATCCAGTCGGTGACCTGCGCCAACTCGCCTGGTGTCGGCAGGTGACCGTCCTCGATCGACAGACGGAAGTGCCAGTCGTCGATACGCCGGCGGATGAACTCGCGGAACGCCTGCGTCCGCAACCGGTCGAGTTCCGGCAGCAGTCCGGCCGACCACTGCCGGAACTCGGCAGGGCCGGGCGCCTTCATCGCGATGCGGTCCACGAGGGCGACCACCGCCGTCTTGGAGGCCATCTCGTCGGGGTCGCGCAGGATTGTGGCCACGATCGCGCGGTCCCGTTCGCGGCTGTGCGAGGCAGCGGTCACCAAGACGACGCGTTGGTACGCGGCCGATCGGACGTGCCCGTCCGTCATGGCGTGCTCGACATCCACGTCGAGGATGGCGGCCTGCGCCAGCAGTTCGGCCACATCGGAACGCAAGGTCATCGCTTCGCCCTAGTCGGACGGCGGCAGGATCCGGGCCGCCATCGCCTCGATGAGATCGTCGAGCGGGTACGGCGCCAGCAGGTCCGGGACGGTGAGGTCGTCGACGATGAGGCCGAGCATCGCCAGGTAGAGCAGGACCACGCTGATGCGGTCGCCAGGCAGGCCGGCGCCCAGGTGAAAGCCGATGTTGGCGTCGAGCTGCGCGGTGAAGAACCGGGTGAGTTCCGCGTGCAGTTCGGGGCGCCGGGTCGCCTCCAGACGCAGCTCCATCAGAGCCAGCCAGCTGCTGCGGTCGGCGCGCATCCGGCCGAGCAACTGCTTGAGGAGTGTCGCGACCAAGTCGGCCGACGGCTTCTCGCGCATCGTGTCGGCGAGTTGGGACTCGTCGGGCGTCAGGCGCTCCTGGATCCGGGTCATGACCTGGGCCAGCAGTTCGGCGCGGTGAGCGAAGTAGTTGGTGGTCGTGCCCTTGGGCACCTGCGCTTCGGTGTCCACCGCGCGCAGCGTCAGCCCGCGCGAACCCTCGCGGGCGAGGACCTCGATGGCCGCGTCGAGGAGGGCGGTGCGGCGGGCCGCGTTCTGGCGCATCGGCTGTTCCTTCCGGAAACTCATTGACACCACTGCAAGTGCAGTACTACGTTCTAACCACTGCAAGCAGAGTACATCAGTTGCCGTGACCGCGGATACCCGCCAAGGAGTCAGATGCGAAACCAGTGCAAGTCCCAGCGGATCAACCCCCAGCAGCACGCCCGCTTCCCGCAGCCCGCCAAGCCCCGCTCCATCCCCCGCCCCCGCCCGCTGCCCAAGCCGGGCACCCGCCGCTGAAGGCAGACCACCGAAAGGACATATGACAGCCCCCATCACGCACCGCACCGAACACCACATACCCGAAGATCACCGTCCCGAGGAGGGGCCCGTGCGCAAGCTCGTCTACTTCATCGCTTCCACCCTCGACGGACAGATCGCCGGCCCCGACGGGGCCGATCCCACCAGCGGTCCGGACGCGTTCTGGCCGATCGCCGAGGACTACTGGCCGATCGCCGAGGACTACCTGGGGCACCTCGTCAGCGAGTTCCCCGAGACGCTGCCGGCCCCCGCACGCCAGGCCCTCGGTGTCACCGCCCCCGGCACGCGCTTCGACACCGTGCTCGAGGGACGCCGCACCTACCAGGTCGGCCTGGACGCCGGTCTCACCGACGCCTACCCGCACCTGCGCCACCTCGTCTTCTCCCGCACCTTGCCCGACAGCCCCGACCCCCGCGTCGAACTGGTCAGGGAGGACCCCGTCGGCAGGGTGCGGCAGCTCAAGCAGGAAGACGGCAAGGACATCTGGCTCATCGGCGGCGGCGAACTGGCCGGCGCGCTGTACGCGGAGATCGACCAGCTCATCCTCAAGCTGGGCCCGCTCACCGTCGGCGCCGGCATCCCGCTCTTCGGCACCAAGGCGTCCTTCGATCCGGCCGTGTTCACCCTCACCGACAGCAAGATCCTGGAGAGTGGCAGTGCCTTCCTCACCTACACGAAGAAGCGGTAGCCGCTGCACGAAGAAGCGATAGCCGCCCGCGCCGGTCCCGTGCGGGCGGCGGCCCCTCGGTCGTCCAGTGCGGGCGGCGTCCCCTCGGCCGTCCCGTGCGAGCGGTGGTGACTCAGTCGTCCCGTGTCCACGAGCCCAGCACCATCAGCGTCCGGGTCCCGATGACCTTGCCTGATCCGCGCAGGCGGTCGATCACCTCCTGCAGATGGTTGATGTCCCGTACGCGCATGTGGACCAGGGCGTCGAGGTCGCCGGCGATGGTGAACACCGCCTGCACCTCGGGCGCGCGCGAAGCGCTGTCGAGGATGTCCTTGACGCTGGTGGTCCCCGCGTAGCGAAGCTCCGTGAAGGCCTCGATGCCCCAGCCGAGCTTCGCGTGGTCGACCTGCACGGTGAAGCCGGTGATCACCCCGGACTCGCGCATCCGGTCGATACGGCGCTTGACCGCGGCCACGGAGAGGCCGACCGAGGGCGCCATCTCCGAGAACGTACGACGGCCGTCCGCCTGGAGCAGGCGCAGCAGTTGGTGGTCCGTCTCGTCCAACTCGTCACCCGGCATCGCATGCTCCTCTGTGCTGATCCTTCGTGGTGGCGCGCGGTCCGCGACCGTCGTCGGCGGACCGCCGTTATCCGGCATCCGACGCAATGAAATCAACCAACAGGGGCAACTTTCATGACTTCTTTGCTTCTTGTGCGTGATCGGGAGAGCGGGTCTTGCGTGCCATGGAGCCGGGTTGTGTGCTGGGGGTGTTCCCGCTCCCCGAACCCCCGCCGCCGTGGAGGACCCTGTGAGTGTTCGCAGCCGAGCCCTTTCTCTCGACGACAAGTACACGGCCACCGAGGGCCGCGCCTTGATGTCCGGGGTGCAGGCCCTGGTCCGCCTCACACTGGAACAGCGCCGTATCGACCGCGAACGCGCCCTGGACACGCGGGTGTTCGTCTCCGGCTACCAAGGGTCCCCGCTGGGCGGGGTGGACTTGGAGATGGGCCGCGCCTCCCGGTTCCTCGATGAAGCCGGCGTGGTCTTCCGGGCGGGACTGAACGAGGAGCTCGCCGCCACCGCGGTCGGCGGCACACAGCACCTCGGCCGGCTGCCGGGCGGACGGCACGAGGGTGTGACCGGGTTCTGGTACGGCAAGAACCCCGGCCTCGACCGGGCGGCGGATGCCATCCGGCACGCCACGACGGCCGGCACCGCTCCGCTGGGTGGCGCGGTCGCCTGGATCGGGGACGACCCGGACTGCAAGTCCTCGACCCTGCCCAGCAGTTGCGAGGTGCTGTGCCAGAGCCTCGGGCTGCCGCTGTTCGCACCGGGTTCGGTGCGCGAACTTATCGAGTACGGTCTGCACGCTGTCGCCCTGTCCAGGGCCGCGGGACTCTGGACGGGCTTGAAGATCGTGGCCGATGTCGCCGACTCGTCGGCCACCGTCGACCTCGCCGACCTCCACCGCAACGTCCCCGTCCCGCAGCGCCGGGTTCAGGGCGCGGCGAAGGTGCTGGTCGGCCCGGCCGCGCTGGACGCCGAAGAGGATCTCCTCACCCGCCGCCTGGCCATCGCCCGCGCCTACGCGCGCGAGCACGGCATCAACCGGATCGTCTCCTCGGCCCGGCAGGCGCGCCTCGGAGTGGTCGCCCCGGGGACCTCCTTCGCCGCCGTACGAAGGGCGCTGAGCGACCTCGGGATCGACGAGGCGGAAACGGAGCGACTCGGCATCCGTCTCATCGCGCTGGGCATGCCCTTCCCCTCGGACGCCGGGCACCTGGCCGAACTGACCGAGGGGCTCGAGCAGTTGCTGGTCGTGGAGGACAAGAGCGACTTCCTCGAAGGGCAGATCAAGCAGGCCCTGTACGGGCGGTCCGACGCACCGGTCATCGTCGGGCGACGGGACACTGCAGGGCGCACACTGCTGCCGGTGCGCGGCGCCGTGAAGGCCGATGACGTCGGCCGGGCGCTGGCCGGACTCATCGGCGCCGAGCGTCTGCCGCGGCCTTCGGCCGCCCTCGTACCGAAAAAGCGGCCGGCCGGACCGCGCCTGCTGCCGCTCGTCGCCGACCGCACACCGTTCTTCTGCTCCGGCTGCCCGCACAACCGCTCCACCCGCACCACACAGGACACGCTCGTCGGGGTGGGCATCGGATGCCACGCCATGGTCGCCCTCGACGACAGCGGCATGCGCGGCAACCTGGTCGGCCTGACGCAGATGGGCGGCGAAGGCGCACAGTGGTTCGGCCTGGCGCCCTTCACCGACGACCCGCATTTCGTGCAGAACCTGGGCGACGGCACCTTCCACCACTCCGGCTCGCTCGCCGTGCGCGCCGCCGTCGCGGCCGGTGTGACCATGACGTACAAGCTCCTCTACAACGAAGCCGTCGCCATGACCGGCGGGCAGCGCGTCGAGGGCGGACTGGACGTGCCCGCACTCACCCGGCTGCTCGTCCTCGAAGGTGTGCGGCGCATCGTGATCACCACGGACGAGCCGCGCAGCTACCGCGGGATCCGTCTGGACCGTCGGGCGAGCGTGCGTCACCGCGATGAACTCGCGGAAGTCGAAGCCGAGTTGGCGGCGGTCGACGGGGTGACGGTGCTGATCCACGACGACCGCTGCGCGGCCGAGGAGCGCAGGATGCGCAAGCGCGGCCTGCTGCCCGCGCCCGTCGCGAAGGTGGTCGTCAACGAGCGCGTCTGCGAAGGCTGCGGTGACTGCGCCGAGCAGTCGACGTGCCTGTCGGTGCAGCCCGTCGAGACCGAGTTCGGCAGCAAGACCCGTATCCACCAGCCGTCCTGCAACTCCGACCTCAGCTGCCTCAAGGGTGACTGCCCCTCCTTCCTCCTGGTCGAGCCGGGCTCCTCTGCCACCCCGTCGGCCCCGGCCCGGCTGCCGGAACCTCCCGGCGGGCTGCCCGAACCGCAGGACCGCTTCGGCGGCCGCGAAGTCCTCCTGCGCATGCCCGGCATCGGCGGCACCGGCGTCGTCACCGTCTCCCAGATCCTGCAGATGGCCGCACACCTCGACGGCCTGCACGCGGCAGGACTCGACCAGACCGGTCTGGCGCAGAAGGGCGGGCCCGTCGTCAGTGACGTACGGATAGGCAAGGATCCCGTCACCGGTTCCGTGCGGGCCTCGGGCAGTGGCGTCGACGTACTCATCGGGTTCGACCTGCTCGGCGCGGCATCCGACGCGACGCTGGCGACGTGCACCCCCGAGCGGACCACCGCCGTCGTCAACTCGGCCGTCGTCCCCACCGCCGCCATGATCACCAGGCAGGTCGCCGTGCCCGGCAGCCCGCAGGACGCGCTCGCCAAGATCGCCGCCGCCACCCGCGACACCACGCCGCCGGCCCTGGACGCCCAAGGGCTCGCCGAGCAGCTCTTCGGCGACCATATGCCGGCCAACATGCTGCTGCTCGGCGCCGCCTACCAGCACGGCTGCCTGCCCGTCAGCGCGCAGGCGATGGAACAAGCCGTCGAACTCAACGGCGCGTCCGTGGCGAAGAACCTGGCCGCGTTCCGCTGGGGACGCGCCGTGGCGCTCGACCCCGAGGCGGTACGTCGAGCCGTCGCCCCTCCGCAGCAGCCGGCCCTCAGCAGCACCCTGGAGGAAGCGGTCGCCCTGCGCGCCGACGACCTCACGGAGTACCAGAACGGCGGCTACGCCGAGCGCTACCGGCAGGCGGTGCGTGCCGTCACCGCCCTGGCCACGGACCGTGCGGGGGAGCGCCAAGGGCGCCGCGTCGCCCACGCCTTCGCCAGCTCGCTGCACCAGTTGATGGCGTACAAAGACGAGTACGAGGTGGCCCGGCTGCATCTCGACCCGGCCGAACAGGCCCGTCTCCGCGCAGAGTTCGGTGCGGACGCGCGCGTCTCGGTCCTGCTGCACCCGCCCGTGCTGCGCGCGCTGGGCATCAACCGCAAACTGCGGCTTCGGCGTACGAGCGAGCCTGCCTTCCGGTTGCTGCGGGCCGGCCGCCGACTGCGGGGCACCCCGCTGGACCCCTTCGCCCGCACCGAGGTCCGCCGCACGGAGCGGGCCCTGGTTACGCAGTACCAGCAACTGATGCGCCAGGCACTGGACCTGCTCACCCCGGACAACGCCGACGACGTCGTACGGCTGGCCGAACTGCCGCAGACCATCCGGGGATACGAGCACATCAAGATGGCCCGGGTCGAGGAGTACCGCACAAAGGCCCGGCTCGCCCTCGACGGCCTTGCGCAGACAGCGGACGGCCCTGTGCGGTGATCCGTACTCAACTGTGTCCTACGTGCCGATGGGGTCGAGCGCGGAGCCGTCGGACAGCCGCGCGCGCACGCTGACGCGCGCGTCGGGGGAGGAGATCTCGCGCGCGAGCGTGCGGCCTTGCACCGTGGCGTCCACGGCGCCGGTGACCTTGAGGGAGACGACCTCTCTGCTGCCCGCGGCGAGGAGATAGCGCCCGCCGGAGGGTGCGACCCATTGCGTGGTGGCCAGGACGTGCTGTCCGAACCGGCTGCAAGCGGCCGTTGAATCAGCCCTCCCGACCAGCGGAGCGGAGTCCGCACCCTGCGCCTTGAACTGCAGCAGTACGTGGCCGGGCCCGCTCCACGTGGTCGCCCGGGTGCAGGACCACATCGCCCGCCCGCCGCGGTCCGGCAGCGGCTGGTCGGCGAAGTCCCAGACGTTGACCGCTCGGACGCCGTCGTCGCGGAACTCGCCCAGCCGGCATGCGGTACTGGTCCAGCTGGACAGCGCGTTCGTGCTGGTGGCCTCGCGCGGCTGACGGGCAGGGGCGGCCCGCCCGGGCAGCGGCGTGTAGCTGAGGTGGGCGGGGGTGAGTCCGCCGAGATCGGTGACGAGGAAGGCGTGCTTTTCGACGATCCGGTCGGACGAGCGCAGTTGGAGGACGGGCCAGGCGTCGCAAGGGCCCTTGGCGGAGGGGCTCGCCACAGGCTCCGTGATGCCGTCCTTGCCGAAGCCCAGGGGGCGGGCCGCGGCGTTGGGGCGCAACAGGTCACGGTGCCCTGCCTCGGCGATCCAAGGCGCCAGGAGATACCGAGTGCCCTCGCGGCCGCGGTCGAGGACGGCCGCTGCCGCCGTGGTCACATCGGCGTCGTTGGCGCGGGCGGAGGCGAGCCAGGGCCCCGCGCCGCTGCTTTCGGTGTAGCGCACCAGTCGCTGTCCGTCGTGGAACACGGCCACCGTACGCTCACGCACCTCGCCGGCGTACAGCAACTGCGGTGCACCGGAGGGTGGTTGGGATGTGGTCCCGACGCTCTTGGTGACGCGCGCCGTCTTCGGCGGCGTGGCCCACGTGGCGAGGGCCCGGGTGAGCAGTTGCCTGTCGTCGGTCCGGTCGCCGCGGGGCGGCCAGGCGCTGAAGTCGACGCGTGAGGTGTCGGCCCACAGGTCGCCCGGCACGCGCACGAGTTGGTCGGGGCCCACGGCTCCGGCGGGCAGTGCGGCGGTCGGCTGCTCCCCGTCGTCACCGCCGAGCGAAGCCGCCAGGACGATGAAGACGGCCACGGCCGCCGTGACGGTCCACAGGAGTGCGTAGCGCCGGCGGCGTCGGAGCAGGTCGGTGGGCCGCGTCTGCACCGAGCAGGCATCGAATTCCTGGGAGCGCAGGAGCGTTTCGGCCGTGGGGCCCGCTGTGGCGTCCAGCCGGTGAGAGGCCCGCAGGGCTCGGTGCGGTTCTTGTACGCCCGCGGCTCCCAGCAGCTCGTTGACCTCACTGTCGGACAGCCGCTCCAGGTGCCGCAGCACGAAGGCCGCCCGGGTGGCGGCGGCGACGTGTGCCAGCGTGTTGCCGAGCGCGAGTTCCTCCGCGCCTCCCGCGCGCGGAAACAGACGCAGGCCCCACACGGCCGGAAGCCGCGTCAGGAGCGTGCGCGGCGGCGGCAGGCGTTTCGGCCAGCCGGGAGGGCGGCGCTCACAGTCCAGCGCCGCACGCAGTACGCGCGCGCGGAGTTGGTCGGCGATGGGCTGACCGCCGGCTTCGCGCTGTGCGGGGACGAACTCCGCGCGGCGAGCGCCGCGGAAGGGGCCGGTGCGCGGGAGCGCCCGCTGCACGATCCCGTGAGCGAGCAGGACGCGGCGGTGCCGGGTCAGGGTGGCGGGCAGCGTCAGGTAAGCGAGGCTCACCAGGCGGGTGTATTGATCGACCAGATGGGCTTCCGCCTGGACGACCGGGGGCGTACCACGGCGGCCGACGATGGTGCGGCGGGGGGAGTTGGGCACGGAACCTGTACGCCTTCCGAGGCTTGTCACACGACGCTTCCTTCGCTCCGCCAAACGAGTGAACGCGCATGTGGTTACAGCCAGGGTGAATGCGTCAAGTCCGCGCCCCGCTGACGAAGCGGCACCGGGACCCCCGACGGGGTGCGGAGGTACCGGTGCCGTTGGTCAGGGAGTCGGCCGGATCACCAGGGCGCCGGCGCCGGCGGCATCACCACCGGCGGACGGTCGTCGCAGGTGATGGTGTTGGGCAGCATCCAAGGCGCGAGCCAGGATCCGGCCGCCGTGCCTCCGTCGTTGCCGCCGCGGTCGGTGAGAGAGAACTCCGAACCGGTCGGCGGGAAGTTGAAGGCGCCGCAGTTGTTGACGCCGACCGCGCCGACGTTGCGGGCGTCCACGTTCTCGAAGGTCGCGGACCCCTTGACCCGGGCGCTGAGCACCGAGGTGCCGGTGCCGTCGATCCGCAGATCCTTGAAGTGGACCGCGGGGATGGCGTACTTGTCCTTCACGCTCCACTCGCTCACCAGCATGATCGCGTTGTAGGTGGAGTCGAGATAATGGTCGCCCGTGACCCGGATGTCCGCGTCGACGTCGCGGTCGAGTGCGTACAGCCAGATCGAGCCGAGACCGATCTTCCAGTTCAGTTCGTACGTGCCGGCCCGGACGGTCGTGTTGTTCGTGAACGACAGCTTCCCGGCGAAGGGTTCGGCGCCGAAACGGGACCCGGCGTGCAGGGCGCTTCCCTCGCGGACGGGGTCGGCGACCAGGTTGTGGGACACGGTGGTGTCCGTACCGCCGTAGACGGCGATGCCGTTGGCGAGGACGGGCGACTGCACGGTGTTGTGGTCGAAGGTGTTGCGGGCGTTCGCCGTCTTCTCGGACCACATCGCGAGGCCGTCGTCACCGGTGTTGCGGACGAAGGTGTGGGAGACGCTGGAGTCGGTCACGCCGGTGTGGAAGTTGAGCGCGTCGGCGATCTGGTCGACGACGATGCTGTCGCTGACGCGGAGGTTGTCCATGGGCCCGTCGAACCACAGCCCGACCTTGGTGTGCCGGATGTGCAGCCCGCGGATGGTGGAGTCGCTCATCGCGCCGCCGACGCCGTTGACCTGGTCGGTGTCGATCCGCTCTCGTACGTCGCCCTCGATGGCGAAGCCGGACAGGTGGACGCCCCGGCTGCCGCCGTCGGCGGCACTGCGGCCGTAGAACCCGACGCCGGTGTGGACCGACCCGTCCGGTGCGGGCTTGTCGAGCTGCACCTGCTTGCCCTTGAAGACGGTCCACCAGTTGCCGGCGCCCTCGATCGTCACGTCGTCCACGATGATGTGCCGGTTCACCTGGTACGTACCCGGGGGCACGTAGACCGGCAGGTCGAGGCGCTTGGCCTGGGCTATCGCCCGGTCCAGGGCGGGTGCGGAGTCCCGCCGACCGGTGGGATCGGCGCCGTGCAGGAGGACGTTGACCGCCTTGAGGCGCACATGCGGTGCGCCGACCAGTTCGGAGTCGAGCAGATCGATCACCGTCCAGTCCGCCTTGCTGCCGGCGGGGACGGTGAGCCGGACCTTGTCACCGGCCCGGTAGGTCCTGGGCAGCCGTATCCGCTGCTCGTCGTAGAAGTGCATCGGCCGGAACGGCTTCTTGATCTCCGGCGCGGGCGTGGTGGCACCGGGCACGCAGGAGCACTCGGTGATCCACCAGTCGGGGTGCAGGAGGTCGGCGCCGGGGTCGTTGGTGAACGGGTACTGGTTGTAGAGCCAGGAGTACTCCGAGGTCAGGGTCATGGTGCGGTGCGAGGTGCCGTTGACCGTGACGTCGAGGGGCGCCTTGATGCCTCCGCCGCCGGGTGCGTCGGGAATGCTGTAGCGGACCGTGATCGCGTTGGCCGCCTTGGGGAGGGTGAACTCGACGTACTCGCCGCGTTCGAGCTTGACGGCGCTGCGGCCCGAGGCCTCGGCGGGCAGTGTGTACGCCGTGCGGTCCGGGCCGATCCGCTCGCCGTCGGTGAGGGCGTTCTCCGCCTCCTGCTCCTGGAACCGGACGTTCGCGCCGCGGCCCGTGGTGAGCGCGGGGTCAAGTCCCGCTCGGGTCACGGGAGTCGGGTCGGCGGCCGAGGGCGGCTCGGCCGCCGATGAGGCGGCCGTGAGGCCCGACGTGGCCAGGACCAGGACGGTGGGGACGCTCACCGCCCCGGGTCTTCCTCTGCGGGGGCGACGGGTGGGCCGGCGGGCGGGCAGCGGCATCGGAGCGACTCGTTTCTCTGCGGCGGCCGGGGTGTGGCTGAGCTCGACGAAGCATCAGGTGCCGGGCGCAAGACGCTGGGCGAAGGTGAGGCTAGGGCGGGCGACCCCGGCCCACAAGAGGTCTGGTCGCGGAATGTCGCATCACTGACGATCAATTGCAGTGATGCATAAGGTTTTTGCGTCCATCTGGCTAGGTCGCGCAGTGCCGTGAAGCCGGAGTTCCGTCCCGGCTGTGGTCAAGACGACAGTTCTCTGCAACTCTCCAGCAAAGCGAGGGCAATTGGGCATCAGTAAAGAGCAAAGGAGCTACGGGACCCATGAGTCGCATCAGACCCGCATCAGCCGCACCACCAGGACGCGAGATCGCGTGGCGCTCCCCGCGTACATGGCGGACCCTCGCCGCAGGTCTCGTCGCCACCTTGCTCCTGCTGTGCCTGCCCGGCCTCAGCGCCGTGGCCGCCGGCGGACCCGACCTCGCCGCGGGGGAGCCCCCGGCCGCCCGCCGTGCGGAGGGGGGGGTCGGGCCCGGCCTGGGCACGGGCCGCCACCCCCGCTCGTA
>NZ_JAEIMH010000014.1:68777-74698 GCF_016464295.1 Streptomyces sp. N35
CCCCCCCCCCCCCGCCGCCCCCGGCGGCGCCCCCCCCCCCGCGGGGGCAGGCCGCGCCCCCGCCAGCAGTGCGAAGGGCGGGTTCGGTCCGGGCCTGGTCACGGACGGCAACTCCGGCTCGTACTGGGAGAGTTCGGGTGGCGACTTCCCGCAGTGGGTGCAGGTCGACCTCGGCCGCGCCGCCCGGGTCGACCAGGTGGTGCTGAAGCTGCCGCCGTCCTGGGAGGCCCGCAGCCAGACCCTGGCCGTGCAGGGCAGCCAGGACGGCACCGGGTTCAACGCGCTTGCAGCCTCCGCCGCGCGCTCTTTCGCCCCGGGCAACGGCAACACGGTGACCGTCGACTTCCCGGCCGCGCAGGCCCGTTTCATACGGGTGCAGATCACCGCCAACACCGGTTGGCCGGCCGCCCAGTTGTCCGAGTTGCAGGTGTTCGCGTCCGAGGAGACCTCCGCCAACCTGGCACTCGGCAAAACCCTCAAGGCCAGCAGTCACACCGAGACGTATGCCGCGGCGAACGCCAACGACGGCAACCGCGCCAGCTACTGGGAGAGCGAGAACAACAAGCTGCCGCAGTGGATCCAGGCCGACCTCGGCGCCTCGGTCCGGGTCAACGAGGTGGTCCTGCGCGTCCCTGTGACCTGGGGCGCGCGCAACCAGACCCTGAAGATCCAGGGCAGCGAGAACGGCACGGACTTCACCGATCTGAGCGCGGCCAAGGCCCACGCCTTCTCGACGGCCACCGGGCACACGGCGACGCTCACCTTCGACACCGCCACCACCCGCTACGTCCGCGTCCTGATCTCCGCCAACGACAGCCAGCCCGCGGGCCAGTTGTCCGAGCTGGAGATCTACGGCCCGGCGGGCGGCGACACCCAGGCGCCCACCGCGCCCGCGAACCTCGCCTACACGGAGCCCGCCGCGGGCCAGATCAAGCTCACCTGGGACGCGGCCACCGACAACACCGGCGTGAGCGCGTACGACGTGTACGCCAACGGTGAGCTGCGCACCACGGTCGCGGGCACCGTCCGGACCTACACCGACACACAGCCGGCCGACGCCACCGTCACCTACTCCGTGCGCGCCAGGGACGCTGCGGGCAACGCCTCGCCGAACAGCAACTCCGTGACCCGCAAGGCGGATTCGGGGGACACCCAGGCGCCGACCGCCCCGGCGAACCTCGCCTACACCCAGCCCGCGGCCGGTCAGATCAAGCTGACCTGGGGCGCGTCCACGGACAACGTGAAGGTCACCGCGTACGACGTGTACGCGGACGGCACGCTGCTCAAGACGCTCGGCGGTGACGTGACCACCCACACCGACCAGCGGGCCCCCGGTGAGACGGTCTCGTACGCGGTACGAGCCCGCGACGCCGCCGGAAACATCTCCGCCCTCAGCAACACGGTGACGCGCCCCGGCACCCTCGAAGGCTCCAACCTGGCCGTGGGCAAGCCGATCAGCGCCTCCTCCGTGATCCACTCGTTCGTCGCCGAGAACGCCAACGACGGGCAGACCTCCACGTACTGGGAGGGCGCGGCCGGCAGCTATCCGAACGCGCTGACCGTGAAGCTCGGCGCCAACGCGGACATCGACGCGGTCGTCGTCAAGCTCAACCCGGACGCCGCCTGGAGCGCGCGCACCCAGAAGGTGGAGGTACTCGGCCGCGAGCAGAAGGCCACGAGCTTCACCTCGCTGGCGGGGGAGAAGGAGTACTCCTTCAGCCCGTCCGGCAACAAGAGCACCGTGACGATCCCCGTCTCGGCGCGCGTCGCCGACGTACGGCTCCAGTTCACCGCCAACAGCGGGTCGAGCGCCGGCCAGGCCGCCGAGTTCGAGGTCATCGGCACCCCCGCACCCAACCCCGACCTCGAGATCACCAAGCTCACCCACGCACCGGATGCCCCGGTCGAGACGGACGAGCTGACGCTCACCGCAACCGTGCACAACCGGGGCGCGGAAGCATCCGGTGCGAGCGACGTGACCTTCAAGCTCGGCGGCGAGACGGTCGGCGCGAAGCCGGTACCCGCGCTCGCCGCGGGTGCCTCGGCCACCGTGAGCGCCACCGTCGATCCGCAGGACGCGGGCTCGTACGCCCTGAGCGCCGTCGTCGACGAGAACAACGCCGTCATCGAGGAGAACGAGGCCAACAACACCTACACGGCGCCAAGTCCCCTGGTGATCAAGCCGGTTCAGTCCTCGGACCTGGTGGCGTCGCCGGTGAGCTGGTCGCCGTCCGCTCCCTCCGCCGGCAAGGAGGTCGCCTTCAGTGTCGCGATCAAGAACCAGGGCAGCCAGGCGTCCGCGTCCGGCGACCACGCCATCACGCTGACCGTGCAGAACGCCCAGGGCGACACCGTCAAGACCCTCACCAAACCGCACTCGGGCACCATCGGCGCGGGTGACACCACCGCGCCGGTCGCACTCGGCACCTGGACGGCCGCGAACGGCAAGTACACCGTCAAGACGGTGATCGCCGCCGACACCAACGAACTGCCGGTCAAGCGCGGGAACAACACCAGCACCAAGTCGCTGTTCGTCGGCCGCGGCGCCGATATGCCGTACGACACCTACGAAGCGGAGGACGGCGTCATCGGCGGCGGCGCGACGGTCGTCGGACCCAATCGCACCATCGGCGATCCGGCCGGCGAAGCCTCCGGACGCAAGGCCGTCACCCTCGACTCCACCGGTGCCTCAGTGGAGTTCACCGCCAAGCAGGACACCAACACGCTGGTCACCCGCTTCTCCATCCCGGACGCCGCGGGCGGCGGCGGGACGAACGCGACCCTGAACGTGTACGTCGACGGGGTCTTCCGCAAGGCGCTCGACCTCACCTCCAAGTACGCCTGGCTGTACGGGGCCGAGGCCTCACCCGGCAATTCCCCGAGCGCGGGACCGGCCCGGCACATCTACGACGAGGCGCACCTCCTGCTCGGCGAGACGGTGAAGGCCGGCAGCAAGATCAAGCTGCAGAAGGACGGCGCCAACACCTCCGAGTACGCCATCGACTTCATCGACCTGGAGCAGGTGGCACCTCAGGCCAACCCGGACCCGGCGACCTTCGCCGTACCGGCCGGCTTCTCCCACCAGGACGTGCAGAACGCCCTGGACAAGGTCCGCATGGACACCACCAACACGCTCAAGGGCGTCTACCTGCCGCCCGGCGACTACGAGACCGGCAGCAAGTTCCAGGTCTACGGGAAGACCGTCAAGGTCGTCGGCGCCGGGCCCTGGTACACCCGCTTCCACGCCCCCAAGTCCCAGGAGAACACCGATATCGGCTTCCGCGCCGAGGCGAGTGCCAACGGCTCGTCCTTCAGCGGATTCGCCTACTTCGGCAACTACACCACCCGGATCGACGGTCCGGGCAAGGTGTTCGACTTCCAGAACGTCGCCGACATCACCATCGACAACATCTGGAACGAGCACATGGTCTGCCTGTACTGGGGCGCCAACACGGACCGCATGACCATCAAGAACTCGCGGATCCGCAACATGTTCGCCGACGGCGTCAACATGACCAACGGCAGCACGGACAACCTCGTCTCCAACAACGACGCCCGGGCCACCGGCGACGACAGCTTCGCGCTGTTCTCGGCGATCGACGCGGGCGGCGCGGACATGAAGAACAACGTCTACGAGAACCTGACCACGACGTTGACCTGGCGCGCGGCGGGCATCGCCGTGTACGGCGGCTACAACAACACCTTCCGCAACATCCGTATCGCCGACACCCTGGTCTACTCCGGCATCACCGTCAGCTCCCTGGACTTCGGCTATCCGATGAACGGCTTCGGCACCGAACCCACGACGCTGGAGAACATCTCGATCGAACGGGCGGGCGGCCACTTCTGGAACGGCCAGACCTTCCCCGGCATCTGGCTGTTCTCCGCCTCGAAGGTCTTCCAGGGGATCCGCATCAACAACGTGGACATCACCGACCCGACGTACAGCGGAATCATGTTCCAGACCCAGTACGTGGGCGGCCAGCCCAAGTTCCCGATCAAGGACACCATCCTGCGGGACATCACCATCACGGGGGCCCGAAAGAGCGGCGACGCCTACGACCACAAGTCGGGCTTCGGTCTGTGGGCCAACGAGATGCCGGAAGGGGGTCAGGGGCCGGCGGTCGGTGAAGTGACCTTCCACAACCTGCAGTTGAGCGGGAACGCCGAGAACATCCGGAACACCACCTCCACCTTCAAGATCAACATCCTGCCCTGATCGGCCCCTTGACCAGCACGCGGCCCCGGTCGTCCGTTCCATGGACGGCCGGGGCCACTGGCGTCAGCGCGACGCGGTGAGCTTGGTGCGCAGCCCCTGCAGCGTGCGGGCGAGGATGCGGGAGACGTGCATCTGAGAGATACCGAACTCCCTGCCGATGGCGCTCTGCGTCATATCGGTGCCGTACCGCAGGGCCAGGATCCTGCGGTCGCGGTCGGGCAGGGCCGCCAGGAGCGGCTTGAGGGCGTGCAGGTTGTCGACCTTGTCCAGAGCCCGGTCCTCGTAGCCGATGTGGTCGGCGAGGCTGTCCTCGGGGCTCTCCGTGTCGTTCGGGTAGTCGAGCGAGGAGGCGGTATAGCCGTTGGCTGCGACCAGGCCCTCGATCACGTCGTTCTCGTCGAGACCGAGTTCCGCGGCGAGCTCGGCGACGGTGGGCCGGCGGCCGTTGCTCTGCTCGAGCCGGGCGGTGGCCTTGTTGAGCTCGATGCGCAGCTCCTGCAGGCGACGCGGGACGTGCACGGCCCAGGTGGTGTCGCGGAAGTAGCGCTTGATCTCGCCGATGATGGTGGGCATGGCCAGCGTCGGGAACTCCACACCGCGCTGCGGGTCGAACCGGTTGATCGCCTTGATCAGTCCGATGGTGCCGACCTGTACGACATCCTCGTACGTCTCACCGCGCACCCCCATCCGGCTCACGGCGAAGCGGACCAGTGCGAGGTTCAACTCCACCAACGTGTTGCGCACATAGGAGTGCTGAGGAGTTCCTTCCTCCAGTGTGTCGAGGCGGGCGAACAGCACCTTGGACAGGGCCCGGGCGTCGGCGGTGGTCACGCTCGCGGGATCGGGCAACGGAGGCAGGCCCTCCAGGCCGGGCAGGGCAGTCGCGCTTCCCTGCCCACCGGTATGTCGTTCCGCGTGCGTGATCGTGTCAACGGGATTGCTGCCGGTCGTGGACGCCATGGTCGCTCCCGAAGTCAAAGGGGCACCCTCCTGGCCGGGGGCGCGTCGTGCCCTGGCTGATACCCGCCAACCGCCGTAATATTCCTGTGACCTGACGGTGTGTGACATCAAGCGCTCCATGTCCACCCTGCGTCACCCGTCACCCGCCACCTGCCACCCGTCACCCGTCGGACGTCGCTGGGTCTGTCTCCGCCCGCCACCCACCCCTCGGCCCGGGCGTTCGTATGAGGAACGAAGTGGCCGGCGGTCGCCACAGGAAGCGCAGGTGTCACCCCGGAAGCCGGGGGTAACCGCATACTCAGGTGTCGCGATGATCGTCGGCTGGCAACGCGGCGCCGCGGCCGCCGTCGGTTCTGAACCGGCACCGGCGGCGGCCGGTCCGCGTGCCTGCGCCCGCCCGCCCCTCGGCGTGCCCGCGCCCCCCCGCCGCCCCGCGGGCCTGCGCCCCCCCGCCGCGCGGCGTGCGTGACCCCGCTAACCGGCGAGGACCGCACGCACCGTCTTTCCGCCCCCGGCGGCCGAGGTGACATCCAGGCGCCGGGCCAGATGCCGCACCATGGCCAGTCCCCGGCCGTGCTCGCCGTCGTCCGTCAGAGCGCGGATGCGTGGCTGTGCGGGATTGTTGTCGTAGACCTCGACGACCACCAGGTCGTCGGGCACCCGGGGCGGGAGCCGGCAAGGGCTGCGGCCATGGCGGGGGGGGTTCGTGGCCCGTTCGGGCACCATGAGGGGGGGGTCATCG
>NZ_JAEIMH010000014.1:74708-109200 GCF_016464295.1 Streptomyces sp. N35
GGGGGGGGGGGGGGGGGGTTTTGGTCGGAGCCCCCCACCACCCACGGGGCCCCCGCCCACCCGGAGCCGCAGCCGGCAAGGGCTGCGGCCATGGCGGGTGGCGTTCGTGACCAGTTCGGACACGATGAGGGCGGCATCATCGGCGCGTTCGGTGCTCACTCCTGCGGTGCGGTCCTGGGCACGGGCGAGAAATGCGGAGGTCAGTTTCCGTGCTCGTCCGGGCGAAGACGGATCTCGCGGCAGGGAGTACTCGACTCGTGTGGAACGCCTATGGGTACGCGCACGCGTACGCATGGCGGATCACTTCCCCTCCAGGGACTGGTGATGGACCCGGGCGCGGCGTGGTCCGCGCGGCCGGTCCTGTCCACTGGTCCTTCCCTGGCCACAGGGCCCGCAACCTTGTTCGGCACGGGTAGCCGGCGTGCGGACCGCAAGCCGCGCTGACCTGGGCGCCCCGAGCATCCGGGGGACAGGAGGCATTACGCGGACACCGCTGGGGGTAACCGCGTCCGGGAACCCACCCCTACGGAGGAGGCGCATCATGACGGCCGTGCCCCAGGATGTCGTCGAACTGATCCTCAAGGACCACCGGACGATGGAAGACCTGCTCCGCCTGATGCGGAGCGTCGAAGCCGACCGGTCCGCGGCCCTGCTCGACTTCGCCGATCTGTTCATCGCCCATGGCGAGGCCACGGAGCTGACGGTTCACCCGGCGCTGAGGTTCTGCGTGGACGCACCGGCGGAGGCGGCACAACACTGCGCAGGACAGAACCTCGAAGGAAGCAAGGTCCTGCTCGCGCTCCTCGAGGTCGCCGTGACCGGCTCATGGGAGTGGGACTGGCGCCTGGAGCAGCTGACCAGGGCGGTCGCCCGCCATATCGACGACGAGGAGCGCACCTTCCTCAACGGAGCCTGCGAACACCTCAGCCGCACCGACCGCAGGGAACTCGGCGGGGCCTTCGCGGCCGCGCGAGGTCGGCTGTTCACCTCCGGCGGCACCCTCGACGCGGTGCACTGCTTCGTCCACGACCGGGTTTAGGCCTGACCATCACGCGGCCGCTGCCAGGCGCGCAGTGCACGCGGTGCTCGCCGCTCCGGCAGCGCCGGCCGCAGACGCCCTGCTGCGCCGCCGATTTTTTCCCGCGAGCAATCCGGTAGCCGAGCCGCTGCGAAGCCCTTCTGACCGAAGAACAATCGGTGACAGGGAGTCAGCCATGCAGCGGAAGACCACACACACGACGACAGCGATGCGCAGGCGGATCCGGAGGGCCGCCGTCACTGTCGCCGCCACCGGCATGCTCGTCGGCGGCGGGTTCCTGGCGGCGGGGTCGGGCAGTGCCGCCACCTTCTGCGGCGGGGCGCCGGCCGGCGGGTACGCGGGCATCATCGGGCAGGAGGACGGGTCGTTCAAGTACGTCAACAGCGATGGGGAGATCATCTACAACTGGTGAGCGCGCACCCCGGCGCCTGCCGAGCCGGGGCCGCCCACGGTGACCGCGGGCCACCGGCGAATCGGGCGGGGGGGCGGTGTCGCTGCCCGCGCCGAAGCGCCGCCGACCTGCGGTCAGCCGTTGACGTCCCGCTCGAAGTCCCGCTCGCATGCGTCGCGTTCAGCCTGCGTGTCGGCACTGCGGACACAGTCCTCGAAGCTCTTGAACTCGTCCGAGTTCAGGATCGACGCACCGATCGCGATGATGACCGCCGACGCGATCGCCCCCAGCACGCCCAGCACCGCACCGGCGATCGCGATGCCCTTGTGCGGAGCCCGGCCCCCGCGCGCCCTGCGGGCTCCGATGATGCCGAAGACAACGGCCAGCACACCCAGGACGACTCCTCCGATCACGGTCCAGAAGAGCAGAATGGCCGCGACACCCAGCACCAGCGCCGCGATCGCCAGACCGTTGCTCTGTCGCACGCCCGGAGTCATGGGCGTCGTGCTGTGCGCGGAACCGTACGGCGTATGCGAGGGATCGGAGAAGGACACCGGATTCTCCCTGATTCAGGATCATGTCTGGACACTTGTCGTGCGGTGCCGAGTTCCCCGGACATCGCGGTGAATGCCCACGGACGAAACGCGGGCGCCCGGCCGGGCGTTGGACTGCGGGGTCGCGTACGCGACTGTGTCTTGACTTCACAAGACCCTCGCGCAAACCTCACCGGGCACTGGTGCAAGTCCCCTGTATCCACGGCCAGTTGACCAGTACGCGCACCGCTCACCTCCCGAACTGCCTCACCCCGCAGGAGCGATACGCCATGCCCGAAAACGCCTCGTCCGAGCCCGTCAGACCCTCCCGCCGCAGCGTCCTGGCCGCCTCGGCCGCCGCCTCCGCAGTCGTCGCCACCGGCCTGCACGGCGCCGCGCACGCCGCGGACCCGCCCGTGGCGGGGGAGTTCGACGTCGTCGTGGTCGGTGCGGGCGCGGCCGGGATGACGGCCGCGATGACCGCTGCCGCACGCGGACTGAGCTGTGTCGTCGTGGAGAAGGCGAGCACGTACGGAGGGTCCGCGGCCCGCTCGGGCGCCGGGATCTGGATCCCCAACAACTCCGTGATCCGCGCGGCCGGCGTACCCGACACCCCGCAGAAGGCCGCCACCTATCTCGCGGCGGTCGTCGGCGACGAGGTGCCGCTCGCCCGGCAGCAGGCGTTCCTCGACCACGGGCCCGTGATGCTCGACTTCGTGATCGCCCACAGCCCGCTCAGGTTCCGCTACATGGCCGGCTACAGCGACTACTACCCAGAGCTACCGGGCGGCCTTCCCGGCGGCCGGTCCATCGAGCCCGATCTGCTCGACGGCCGTATCCTCGGAGCCGAACTCGACCGCCTGAACGACGCGTACATGCCGGTCCCCGACGGCATGGTCGTCTTCAGCGCCGACTACAAGTGGCTCACCCTGTCCCTGGTGAACTCCAAGGGCTTCGCCGTGGCCAACGAGTGTCTGGCCCGCGCGGCCAACGCCGCGCTGCACGGCGTGAAGCCCTTGACCATGGGCCAGGCGCTCGCAGGCGGACTGCGGGCCGGGCTGATGCGGGCGAACGTACCGGTGTGGCACAACTGCCCGCTCACCGACCTGCACATCGAGAACGGCACCGTACGCGGGGTGGTGGTGACCAAGGACGACGCCCCGGCACTCGTGAAGGCCCGGCGCGGCGTGATCGTCGGCTCCGGCGGCTTCGAGCACAACGCCGCGATGCGGGCCCAGTACCAGCAGCAGCCCATCGGCACCGCATGGACGGTCGGCGCCAAGGAGAACACCGGGGACGGCATCCGCGCGGGCGCACGGGCAGGTGGCGCGCTCGGTCTGATGGACGACGCATGGTGGGGCCCGGCGATCCCGCTGCCGAACGAGCCGTACTTCTGCCTGGCCGAACGCACCCTGCCCGGCGGATTGCTGATCAATCAGGCGGGCGCCCGATTCGTCAACGAGGCGGCACCGTACGGCGATGTCGTCCATGTCATGTACGAGAAGAACGCCGCCGCACCCGACATCCCGGCCTGGCTGATCGTCGACCAGAACTACCGCAACCGATACCTCTTCAAGGACATCGCGCCGACCTTCGTCTTCCCGGACTCCTGGTACGAGGCGGGCGCGGTCCACAAGGCATGGACCCTCGACCAGCTCGCGACCCGCATCGGTGTCCCCGGCGCCGCACTCAAGTCCACCGTCAACCGCTTCAACTCCCAGGCCAGAAGCGGCGAGGACCCGGACTTCCACCGCGGCGACAGCGCCTACGACCACTACTACACGGACCCCGGCGTCACCCCGAACTCCTGTCTGGCCCCGCTCTGGCTGGGCCCGTTCTACGCCTTCAAGATCGTGCCCGGCGACCTCGGCACCAAGGGCGGCCTGCTCACGGACGCCCGTGCCCGGGTGCTGCGCGCGGACGGTTCGGTGATCCCCGGCCTGTACGCGGCGGGCAACGCGAGTTCCGCCGTCATGGGTCACAGCTACGCCGGCGCCGGCTCGACGATCGGACCGGCCATGACCTTCGGCTACATCGCCGCCAACCACCTGGCCGGCTGACCGCCGGCTGTACCGGCCAGGGCCTCAGTCGACCGGATGGCCCGGCGAAATGCCGGAGGCGTCACTCAGCCGGAACACGCCACCTTCCGGTGACGCCGAGGTGCTGTGCTCGACCGGATCGAGCAGCAGGCCGACATGGTCCCCCGCGTCGCTGCGCGCTTCGATCCGGCCGATGAACCAGGCCGGCGCGGCGTCGAGGACCGGCACACCGGCGCGTCCCGGCGTCCAGGCGAGGTCCGCGAACTTGTCCGTGTCGTCGCCCGTGCGGCCGCCGAAGAGCTCCGCGAGGCTGTGCTGCTCGGGCGTCAGAAGGTGCACGCCGACGTGGTCGGCTGCCCGGGCGATACGGAAGGTCCTGTTGACCTTGGACAACCAGACGGTGAACCGCACCGGCCGGATCGAACACTGCGAGGCGAAGCCGACGAGGCAGCCGGCCCGCTCGCCGTTCGCCGCGGCGGTGACGACGTACAGGGGGTAGTCGAGGCGGTCGATGAACGCGTCCATGACGATGACTGTGTCCCTTCCGCAGCGAGCGAATCACGGCGCGGGGCTCAGGAGCGAGCGGGCCGGTCGAGGCCGAGAGCGAGCGAGCCGCTCTTCAGGTGCGACAGCAGATCGGCCGGGTCGTCGAACACCTCGCGCGCCCCCGCCGCTTCCAGGTCGGCCCGCGGGATGCCGCCCGACAGCACGGCGACCGCCCGTACACCGGCGCGGACCGCGGCCTTCATGTCCCACACGCTGTCCCCGATGAACACGGCCTGCGCGGCGGCGACTTCCGCCAGCCGCAGGGCGTGCTCGACCGGCTCGGGTGCGGGCTTGCCCTCGGACACGTCATCGGCGCTTGCTGTCGCGAAGATGGCGTCGTCCGCGTCGATCGCGCGGCGAAGCGCCTTCAGTTCGCTGCCCCCGGCCGACGTGACCAGGACGATCCGCCAGCCGTCCGCGGCCAGTTCACGCAGCAGGTCACCCGCCCCGGGGAAGGCGGCGAGACGGTCGAAGTACTGCCCGTAGAGCGCACTGTGCGCCGCGGTCAGTTCGCCGTCCTGTTCGCGGTCGCGCTCCTTGCCGAGCAGCTCCTCGAGCAGATCGCTCGAGGGGCGGCCCAAGGCGCGGTGGACGGCCTGCATCGGCACGACGTGGTCCGCCTGCCGCAACGCCTCCCACCAGGCCACGATGTGCAGATGGTTGGTGTCGGTGAGAGTGCCGTCCACATCGAACAGCGCCGCGCGTTCCATGCTCACCCGCTCTCCTCTGCGCGTCATTCGGCTTGCAAGGGTGTACGGAGCGCACTGCGCTGTCGGCGCCAGGCGCTCAGGAGCCGCGCCCCGAGGCGGTCCTCGAGGTAACCGGTGGCGTGGATGCCGAAGGCCACGTCCGGCTCCAGATCCGGCTCGGCGTCCAGGAGGCCGCCGATGACATCACGCCGTACCACCTGCTCATGCACGGCATCGGCTTCCACGTGCTCGTCGTAGAAGCGCTGTGCGGCCGGCCCCGCTCCCGTCCGGCGCAGGGCGTTGGCCAGCCGTCGTGAACCGGGCGACGAGGTCACCTCGACGGCGGCGAAGTGTCCGACCAGTGCACCGCGGTGGGCACGGTGCAGGCCAAGGAGGGACATGAGGTTGACCGTCGCGAGCGCTTCGGCCGGAGCGGCGTCCAGGTAGTGGCCGTAGCAGGTCTCCAGGCCGAGGTCGCCCATGAGATCGGCGAACAGCCGGGCATGGATCCGCTCGGCCCGCCCCGCGCCGAACTCGTCGTACTCGATGGCCACCATCGCCGCCTTGGCGCGCCCCCGCAGCCGGGGGATGACCCAGGCGTGCGGATCGGCCTCCTTGAGGTGATAGAGCGAGCGCAGGGCCGCGTACTCTCTCAGCTGCCACAGCTCTCCGTCACCTTCCAGGTAGTGGCTGACGCTGTCGGCGGGAGGCTCGACGGGCTCGGTCAGGAGCGCGGACAGGGCTTCTTCCACATCGGCCGGTCCGCTCACGTCGGCGCGCAGACCGTGCAGGAAACGCTGCTCGAGCGCGCGGCGCAGGCCCAGCAGGTCGGGATCCCACTCCCGCTCGTCCGGCACGCCCGCGAAGCCCGCGTAGTGGAGTTCGTAGAGCGTGTACAGAGCGAGCTGCAGGTCTTCGCCGAAGGGATCGGCGCGGGGGACCCGGTCGGTGGCGAGCCGGGTGCCGTCCTCGCCCGACAGCGCCGCCAAGAGCGCGGCGGACAGCTCTCCGCGGGACTGCGGCAGCTGTGGAGCGCGCTGCCGCGATGCACGTCGGTTTTCCATGACGGCCTTTCCGAGCCGGACTGCCGGCGCCACCTTCCCTGAGGGCGAGTCTTCTTCCACGGTCCGCCGACTCGTCGGTCGGCGCCACTTGACCGATCAGCTCTTCCCAGGTGAAGGCGTGTCACCCGCGTCGCCGCCCGGTGTCGACTCAGGATGGGCACAGAGCGTTGCTGTCGGTCACGGGAGGTAACTTGAGCGGGTCCGGACGGGGTCTTCTGCTGTGGGGGTTCCTGCTGGCGGTTTCGACGGCCGCCTGCGGCACGGCGGACGAGCGACGGGATGCCGCCGACGCCGTCACCACACGATTCGAGGCGGCCGTGCGTGACGGCGACGCGGTCGCGATGTGCCGCGCACTGGCACCCGGGACCCGCACCGAGGTGGAACTGTCCGGCGAGGCGACATGCGCCGAGTCGGTGCTGGGGGAGGAGCTTCCCTATGCCGGGGCAGTGCGCACCGTGGATGTCTTCGGCCGGCAGGCGCGCGTGGTACTGCGGCACGACACGGTGTTCCTGTCGCAGTTTCCCGAGGGTTGGAAGGTCGTGGCCGCGGGGTGCCGTCCGCGGCACGCACAGCCGTATCGATGCACCCTGAAGGGCAGTTGAGGCGATGCGGACGATGTTCGTGCTGTGCCTGACCGTGGTACTGGCGGGTCTGGCCTACTTCACCACGGTGGGACTGATGCACCGATGACGACGAAACGGCACCGATTCGTACGGGACAACGGGCTGACCCTCGGCTTCGGTACGGCCTTCCTGCTCGCCCTGACCGGACAGGCCTTCGCGGGCCACGCCGAGTTCAACAATGAGCTGACCGCGGACGGGCTGGCCCCGATCGGCCTGGCCGCCTACCTCGCCTCATCGGAGTTCGCCGTCGACGTCACGGAGAACTGGCAGTCGGAGTACCTGCAGTTCTTCCTCTTCATCCTGGGCACGGTGTGGCTGCTCCAGCGTGGCTCGCCCGAGTCGAAGGAGATCGACGAGGCAGGCCGGGGGTCCGACAAGGAGCAGCGCGTGGGGCAGTACGCCCGCGCCGACTCACCGCACTGGGCCCGGACCCGTGGCTGGCGCCAGGCCGTGTACTCCCGCTCCCTCGGCCTGCTCATGGGGGGACTGTTCCTGCTGTCGTGGTTCGCTCAAGCGGTCGCCGGCTCCGCCGCCTACAACGAGCAGCGGCTGCGCCAACTGCAGCGCCCCATGGGCCTGGGCGAGTACGTTCTGGGGGCCGATTTCTGGAGCCGCAGCCTGCAGAACTGGCAGTCCGAGCTGCTCGCGGTCGCCTCGATGGCCGTCTTCTCCGTCTATCTGCGTCAGCGGGGTTCACCGGAGTCCAAGCCGGTAGGAACACCGCACGGCGCCGCGGGGGTGGAGAGCTGAGCCGGTGCGCGGGCTTCGTCGCGCGTGCGGGGTCGTCAGTCGCGGGTGCGGCGGCGGTGGCTGGTGTCGCAGAACGGATAGCGGCGGCTGCGCCGGCAGGTGCACAGGGCGACACAGAAGCGGTCCGAGACGACCGTCGTGCCGTCGTCGAGGGTGACTTCGACCGGACCTTCGACCAAGGTCGGTCCGCCGTCCTGGACCACGATGCGACGGCGGTGCTCAGCGGGTTCGTTCGGCACGGACGACCACCAACTCCTCCTTGTCCTGGCCCGTTCGGATCAGCCCGCGGGCTTCCAGCCAGGTCTGCCGCGAGCGCAGAACCGGACCGAACGTGACGGCGCGACGCTCGACAACCGACGTGCTCAGGCCTGCGGCACGCAAGGCTCCGACCGTTTGCTCCTCCCCGCTCAGTGCGGAATGCACGAGCAGGAGCACGCCGCCCGGGCGCAGCAGTGGCGGTGCTGTCGCGCAGAGGCGGTCGAGGATGAGGCGTCCGTCCCGGCCGGCATCCCACGCGCGCGCCGCACCTCGGCCGGGACTGGTCGAGGGCGCCGGCACGTAGGGCGGATTTGCCATGATCAAATCGAAGGTCCGGCCGGCCACGGGTTTGAGGAGGCTGCCCTTGAGGACCTCTACCGGCAGGCGCGCGAGGCGTGCGTTGAGTCGCGCCGTGAGAACGGCCCTCCATGAAGCGTCCACGGCGGTCACCTCGGCCCCGCGGTGTGCGGCCGCCAGTGCCAGGGCTCCTGTGCCGGTGCCGACGTCGAGTACGCGCGCGTGCGGGGGCAGTACCTCGCTGCGCAGCGCCTCGGCCAGCAGGGCGGTGTCGTCTTGCGGGGCGTAGACGCCCGGCAGGGCTATGAGAGTCACAGTGAGCCTCGTACCCCAATTTACCTGGATAAATAAATACATTCCTGGTGGCCGGGGCTTATCGGAAGTCCTTCACTTCCCTGCTGTCACATGTCTTGCGGAGGAGCGCGAGCAGCCAATAGAAAGGAAAGGTTCCTATCAGTCAACGTCGGTAGGGACGACCGGGGTTCCGCACCTCAAGCCACGGTTCCGCACCGCCATGTAGCCCCGAACTCCCCCTGCCGGGCCCGCGCGTCGCAGCGCGCCAACTGTTGCGTACGAGCAGGCTTCCGGCCAGACGAGAAACCGGAGAAGCGCATGCCACTCCCCACTCCGAGACGGCGATGGGCGCCGTTCGGATCGCGGCACCGCACCATCGATCACCGGACCACCGACCATCGCACCACCGACCACCGCACCACCGACCACCGCACTGCCGATCACCGGACCGCCGACCATCGACGCCGCCGTAAGAGCGGCTTCAGGATCGCCCTCGCCATGGTGCTCGCCGCCGTCCCCGCGGTGATCTTCCTGAGCACCAGTCAGGCGGCGGCACCGACCGGGCTCGACGACCCGGTGAAGAAGGAGATCGCCATGCAACTGGTCTCCAGCGCCGAGAACTCCTCCCTCGACTGGAAGGAGCAGTACGACTACATCGAGGACATCGGCGACGGCCGCGGTTACACCGCAGGCATCGTCGGCTTCTGCTCGGGCACGCACGACATGCTCGAACTCGTCGAGTACTACACCCAGCAGGTGCCGAACAACCCCCTCGCGAAGTACCTGCCCGCGCTGCGCGAGGTCGACGGCTCCGATTCGCACGAGGGCCTCGACCCCGGGTTCACCGGCGCGTGGCAACAAGCAGCGCAGACCACCGCGTTCAAGGAGGCGCAGCACCACGAGCGCGACCGCGTCTACTTCAACCCGTCCGTCTCCCGGGCCAAGAGCGACAAGCTCCAGGAGCTCGGCCAGTTCATCTACTACGACGCCATCGTCATGCACGGCCAGTCGGGCTTCGACTCGATCCGCGCCGACGCGCGCGCGAACGCCGACACACCCGCCGAGGGCGGCAACGAGACCGAGTATCTGCACGCCTTCCTCGACGCCCGCGTCGAGGAGATGAAGAAGGAGGCCGCGCACGAGGACACCAGCCGGGTCGACACCGCTCAGCGGATCTTCCTGAACAAGGGCAACCTCCGCCTGAACACCCCGCTGGCCTGGCATGTCTACGGCGATCCCTTCGAGATCACCAAGGACCCCACGCCGACGGAACCGGGACCCTCGCCGAGTGAACCGGGCGGCGGAGAGCCGCAGTTGATCTCCCGGGGCAAGCCCGCCGCCTCGTCCTCCAACGAGGACGCGAGCTTCACGCCCGGCAAGGCGGTCGACGGGAACACGAGCACACGCTGGGCCAGCCAGGAAGGCATCGACCGGCAGTGGATACGGATCGACCTCGGTGAGGGCGCCACGGTCTCCCGGGTGAAGCTGCTCTGGGAGGCGGCGTACGCCAAGGCCTACCGGGTCGAGATCTCCACCGACCGCACCACCTGGACCCGTCTCGCCACCGAAACCACCGGCAACGGCGGCACCGACGAGTGGACGAACCTCAACGGCAAGGGCCGCTATCTGCGGGTGTACGCCACGGTCCGCGGCACTGCCTACGGCTACTCGCTGTTCGAGGTCGAGGCGTACGGCAGCACAGGCTCGGGCCCCGGCCCCACCGACCCGCCCACCGGAGCGTTCACCGTGGTAGGCGCCGGTGACATCGCCGACCAGTGCACGCAGAGCGACGCCAACTGCCAGCACTTCAAGACCGCCGACCGGGCCGCGGCCATCAACCCGGCGTTCTACATCACGATGGGCGACAACCAGTACGACGACGCCCACATCGAGGACTTCGAGAACTACTACGACAAGTCCTGGGGCCGCTTCAAGGCCACCACCTACCCGGTGCCCGGCAACCACGAGTCGTACGACGACTACGAGAACCGGGACGAGAAGGCCTACCGCGAGTACTTCGGCTCCCGCGCCACCCCGCAGGGCAAGATGTGGTACTCGTACAACCGCGGCAACTGGCACTTCATCGCGCTGAACTCCAACCGGTTCGACGAGGACGAGCAGATGGACTGGCTCGCCGCGGATCTGGCCGCGAACAGCAAGAAGTGTGTGGCGGCCTACTGGCACGAGCCGCTGTTCAGCTCCGGTGACCACGGCAACGTGCCGGTCAGCCGACCCGTCTGGGAACTGCTCGAAGGGGCCGGCGCCGAACTGGTGCTCAACGGCCACGACCACCACTACGAGCGGTTCGCCCCGCAGACCCGGGACGCGCAAGCCGACCCGAACGGCATCGTCGAGATCATCGGCGGCGCGGGCGGCAAGGACCTGTACGGACAGGGCGACACCGTCCAGCCCAACAGCGCCAAGCGGATCTGGGACAAGTTCGGTGTGGTGAAGCTCGAGTTCACCGACACCGGATTCCGCTCCCAGTTCGTCGAGACGAACGGCACCGTGCTCGACACCAGCCCCACCTACTCCTGCCACTGACCGGCCGCCACCGGCGCCCCGGGCTCGCCCTCCGTGCGAGGACGAGCCCGGGGCGCCCCTCGGGGAGTCCTCATGTATCTCGCCGCCGGCAGGGGCGGCCCGTCGAACGCCCCCGCCCGTACCGTCCCCGCACCTCCCGTTCCCGGCCGTACCCGGGTGGCCTCCACCGTCGTCGCGCTCGGTGCGGTCAGCCTGGTCACCGACATCTCCTCCGAGATGGTCACCGCCGTCCTTCCCCTCTATCTCGTGCTCGGCCTCGGCCTGAACCCCCTCCAGTTCGGCTTCCTGGACGGGCTCTACAACGGCGTCACCGCCTTCGTGCGTCTGGCCGGCGGGCACCTCGCCGACCGCCGGCAGCGCCACAAACTGGTCGCCGGATCCGGCTACGCCCTGTCCGCGCTCTGCAAACTGGGGCTGCTGTTCGCGGGCGGCTCCACCGCGGCCCTGTCCGCGACACTCGCCGCCGACCGGGTCGGCAAGGGCGTACGAACCGCACCGCGCGACGCGCTGATCTCGCTCAGCTGCGACGAACGGCAGCTCGGCCGGGCCTTCGGTGTGCACCGGGCCATGGACACGACCGGCGCCCTGCTCGGCCCGCTCGCGGCCTTCGCACTGCTCTGGGTGACGGCGGACGCCTACGACGCGGTGTTCATGGTCAGCTTCTGCTTCGGCCTGTTCGGCGTCCTTCTCCTCTACGCTTTCGTGCCGGGCCGCGCGCCCCATAGCAACCTCAACGCGCGGGCAACGAGCCTCCGTTCGGTCTTCCGGCTGCCCGCCGATCCAGCCTTCCGCCGAGTCCTGGTCACCGCGTCCCTCCTCGGCCTGGTCTCGGTCGGCGACGGCTTCCTCTATCTCGTCCTGCAGAAACGGCTCGACCTGGACACGGCGTACTTTCCGCTGCTCCCGCTGGGCAGCGCGGCCGTCTATCTCCTGCTCGCCGTGCCGATCGGACGCGTCGCCGACCGCATCGGACGCCGTATCCCTTATCTGCTCGGCCACTTGGGCCTGCTCGGCGCCTACGTGACGTTGTACTCCCCGGCCACGGGGTGGCCCCTGACCGCTGCCGTACTGCTGCTGCTCGGCACGTTCTACGCCGCAACCGACGGTGTCCTCATGGCACTTGGCGGCCCGGCCGTTCCCCCGCAGCAGCGCGCGGCCGGCCTCGCCCTGCTGCAGTCCGGGCAGGCGGTCGGCCGCCTCCTCGCCTCCGTGCTGTTCGGCGCCGCGTGGACCGTCTGGGGCATGGACGCCGCACTGGCCCTCGCCGCCGCCGCGCTGACATTCGCCCTGTTCACCGCCCATTTCCTGCTGCCCGCGCGCCGGACGGAGCCCCGATGACCCACACCCTCTCCCTGCGTACCCGCGTCGGCGCCGTCGCCCTCGCGGGCGCGCTGCTCGCCGCGCTCGCCGTCGTCTACACGGTCCGGGCAACGGACCGGAACGAACCCGCCGCCAGAACCTCGAACGTCACGCTCGACAACACCCGCGGCCTCTATGTACGTACGGCCGAAGGAACGGTCGCCGCCCTCGACAACCAGCGGTTGAAGGAAACCGGACTCACCTGCCGCCGCTTCCACGCGAGCGGCAGCAGTGCCGTCTGCCTGACCACCCGACCGGGCATCCCGCCCCGCTCGGAAGCGATCGTCCTCGACCGCACGCTGCGCCCGAAGCGCACCGTCACCTTCGGCGGAACCCCCAACCGCGCCCGCGTCTCACCCTCCGGCCGGATGGTCTCCTGGACGGTGTTCGTCAGCGGTGACTCGTACGCGGGCAACGCCTTCTCCACGCGCAGCGGCATCCTCGACACCAAGACCGGCTATCTGATCAAGAACGTGGAAACCCTCCAGCTCACCCTCGGAAAGAAGCGCTACAGCGCGTCCGACCTGAACTACTGGGGCATCACCTTCGCCCGGGACGACAACCGCTTCTACGCGACCGTGTCCACGCGCGGCAAGACGTACCTGGTCGAGGGAGACCTGAACGCCTGGACGGCCCGCACGCTGCTCGAGAACGTCGAATGCCCCTCGCTTTCCCCCGACGGCACGCGCCTCGCCTACAAGAAGCGTGTCCGCGAAGGCACTTCGCGGCCGTGGCAGCTGCATGTCCTCGACCTGAAGACCCTGCGGGACACTCCGCTGGCCGAGACCCGCAGCGTCGACGACCAGGCCGCCTGGCTCGACGACCGCACCGTGGCCTACGCCCTCCCGGGCCGTACCCGCGGCTCCACGGACGTTTGGTCGGCACCGGCGGACGGCTCGGGCGAGCCCGTACGCATGGCCCGCGACGCCTCGTCGCCGAGCATGAATCCTGTGTGACGTGCCGGCCCGAGCAGCCGGTTCGGGCTCGCTCGGCACCACCCCATCGGACGGTCGGACGTTTCGGCTGAACCTCTTCGGCAAACCGATCCCTCATGGTGCAAATCGGCTACACAATGATGACCGAGCAGGCAGGCCCCCGAGCCCTCGTCGATGATCTCGTCGCCGCGGAACGGGCGGGCTTCGACTTCTCCGTGACCTCGGACCACTACTTCCCGTGGCTGGAGTCCCAGGGACATTCCCCGTACGCGTGGAGCGTGCTCGGCGCCGCGGCGCAGGCCACCTCGCGGATCCCGCTCATGACCTACGTGACCTGCCCGACCATCCGGTACCACCCCGCCGTCGTCGCCCAGAAGGCCGCGACGATGCAGCTCCTGTCCGAAGGCCGGTTCCGGCTCGGCCTCGGATCGGGTGAGAACCTCAACGAACATGTGGTCGGCGGTGGTTGGCCGTCCGCCAGGGTGCGGCTCGACATGTTCGAGGAGGCGGTCGGCATCATCCGTGCGCTGTTCACGGGCGACAACGTGAACCACGAGGGCACCCACTTCGACGTGGCCAACGCCCGGCTGTGGGACCTGCCCGACGAGCCCCCGCCCATCGGCATCGCGGTCTCCGGCGAGCGGTCCTGCGCGCTGGCCGGTGCGCTCGGGGATCTCGTCATCGCGACCGAGCCGAAGGCCGAGCTCCTGCAGTCCTTCGACCGGCACGGCGGCAGCGGCAAGCCCCGCGTCGGCCAGCTGCCCGTCTGCTACGACCCGGACAAGAACGCGGCGATCGCCCGCGCCCACGACCAGTTCCGCTGGTCCGTCGGCGGCTGGCCGGTCAATGCCGAACTGCCGGGCCCTGCCGCGTTCACCGGTGCGACGCAGTACGTCACACCGCAGGACATGGCGGAGAAGATCCCGTGCGGGAACGACGTGGACGAGTTCGTCGAAGCGGTGCGCCCCTTCGCCGAAGCCGGCTTCACGGAGATCGCCCTGGTCCAGGTGGGCGGCGATCACCAGCGGCCCTTCATCGACTGGGCCGAGAAGGAGCTGCTGCCCGCACTGCGCGCACTTTGACGGGTCGCATCCTTGGCTTTGCCGCCACCCCACGAGAGGAAACCCTGTGAACGTCTCACCCGACCCGACAGCACCTGACCCGGACGACGCTTCCGTGGATCACGTCCAGGTCGTGCTCAGCGAATGCTCCGTGGCCGACGCGGACACCGTGTTCAACGTCCTGCGGGCCCACTTCCCCTCCGATCGCGGTGCCGGCACCCCCCGCCAGACCGGCGATTCGGCGCCCAAGGTGTGGACCGGCGGCTTCATCGCGGCCCACAGCCCGGACCGCGGCCCGGGCGTCCTGCTCGCAGGACCGGTCACCACGACTTTGCAGGGCGGGCCGGTCGCCGTGGCGCGGCTGCGGGAAGCCCTGGACGCCGCGTTCGTCGTCACCGACCTCGGCGCCGCCTCCGGCGACCAGGAGATCGAGTCGCAACTCCGCCTGACCCGCCCCGAACACGGCGCACCGCCCGCCGAGGGGTGACCGCACCGGCTGATGCGTCAGCCCAAGGTCTGCGTCAGTTCGCTCCGGCCCGGTGCGTGCACGATGCGGCCGTACGCGCCGTTGACGATCGGCATGTACGGCGGCACGTGCCCGCACTCGACGTCGGCGATGATCGGCACGTCGAGGGAACCGAGCGCGTCGAGGACGGCCTCGTGCTGGCTGAGTGAACGGTTGTCCGGTGCGTCGGTCCGCGCGACGAGCACCGCGTTCGCCCGGTCGAAGAATCCGGCGAGCCGCATTCCGTGCAGGTTCCGGCAGATGGTGAACGCATCGTTGTCGGCCGCCTCCACGTAGACGAGGAGCCCCTCCGGTGCCTCGTCGCGCGCGAACGCGGAGACGTCGAGGTACGTCGTCCCCGCGAGATTGCACAGCATTTCGATGCAGCCGCCGATCAGCCGTCCCTCGGCCTCCACCGCGCCGCTCCCGTCCAGCCGGGTCCAGGTGCCTGCGGCGTCGAGCGTGTATTCGCGTACGTCGGGAAAGGTCGCGAAGTCGTCGAAGCCGGGGGATCGACGGCGGCCGGGAGGATGCTGGGCGAACCGGTGGCCCGGGGGCGCGGCGACGATGTCGAGCCAGGAACACAGCCCATCGGGAACGCGGTAGGGCGTGTCCATGAGGTTGTTGCCATGGATGGTCGCCGTGCCGGTGAGCAGGGTCAACGGCGTGATCAGGGTCGCTGTGTCGGAGAACCCGACGAGCCACGTGGGCTCCGCCGCCCGCAGCCTGTCCCAGTCGAGCAGGGGGAGCAGGTCGATCGCGGTCTCTCCGCCCCAGGGCGGCACGACGGCCTTGATGCCGGGGTCGGTCAGCATCGCCATCAGCTCGGCCGCCCGGTCGGCGGCCGGAGCGCTGACGTGCCCGGAGCCGTCCATGCACCGGCCGATGACGACCTCGTATCCACGGTCCCGGACGTCACGAACGGCGACCTCGAGGCGCGCACGCAGCTCCTTCGCGACCCCGCTCGACGGCGAGGTGACACCCACACGGTCGCCGGGGCGCAGGGGGGACGGGTAGCGGATGGCCATGCGCCGGATCGTCGCACGCCGGGCCGAGCCTGAGCCAGAGTTCAGCCTCCGGTGACCGAACCACCGGACCCCCCGGCGCCGTGGTCGAGTTGGTCGGCCAGACCGGCGAGATCGTCCGCGTACAGGTCGAAGCTGTCCGAGGAGGCGGGAGGGTCGCCGACGGGGCGCGCGACGTACGCGGTGCGCAGGCCGAGACGCTGGGCCGCGCGCAGGTCCCAGGCGTGCGCGGCGACCATCAACAGCCGCTCCGGTGGACGTCCGGAAACGGTGACGGCGAGCTGGTAGACCGCTGGGTCCGGCTTGTAGGTCCGCGCGTCTTGAGCGGACAGCGCCTGATGCCAGCGCAGTCCGGCGTGCGCGTTGAGCTCCAGCAGCGCCGTCCGGCCGGCGTTGGAGAGCCCGATCAGCGGGAATCGTTCGGCGAGTCGGGCGAGCCCGGCAACGGTGTCGGGCCACGGCGGGACCCTGCGACCCGACAGGGCCAGCTCCGCCACCGCGGCCGGGTCGTCGACTCCCGTGGTCTCGGCGACGAGCCGGGCGGCCTCCAGATCCAGGGCATCGCTCGGGAGATAGGGCCGGTCACCGTCGAGCATCCGACGCTGCTCATGACCGATGTGCTGCTGCCACAGCGCCAGAAGCTCCTCGATCCGAGGATCGTCGAGCGAGGGGTCGAGCCCACGAAGGCCGGCGCGGATACCGGCGGGTTCGTCGACGAGCGTGCCGAGCACGTCGAACACGACGGCATCGATCTCGAGCTCTGGCATGGGGGAGGTCTCCTGGTGCAGCGGGGGCGTGAGAGCAGTCGTCGGTCGAACACAGCGGGAGGCGCTGCGATTCCCGAACCGCGCCCGGACGGTTACCCGCGGGAACCATCACCGCCGCCGTATCCAGTTGCGCCGGTTGCCGCCGAATTGCCGCAGTCGGCCGGACAGCTTTCAGCCCTTGGCTTGAACAAGACCCCCCGAAACGGCCTCTGTTGATCTAGGGTCAGCAAAAAACTCCCTCAGTCGCAAGGGAGTTCGGCCTCAGGGAAAGGTTCACTGCTCGTGGCAGTCGTGTTCAAGGCCGTCGAGTGGAGTGCCCCATGGTGAGCCGTCCCGGCCTCTCCGCAGCCGGCCGCTCCCTCCTGTGGCTGACCGTCGTCGTCCTCATATCCGGCGGCGTCGGCGCGGCGGCAGTCGGCGCCGGGGCCGGCTCGCAGCGGTCCCTGACGGTCGGCCTTGCCACCCTCGGCGGCCTCCTGCTGGTCTGGGGTCTGCTGACCGTACGGCGGTTGGCCTCAGCGCAGGCGGAACGTGAGCGCCTGCTGCGGATGACGACGGCCCGCGATGCCGAAGTCGGGCATCTCGCGGCGGTGCGGATGCCGGCCATCGTGGAGCGCGTCAACGCGGGGCAGCGCCTCGACGGGGTCGCCGGGCCGCTCCGCTCGTCCGCCGAGCTCGGCGAGGACTTCGCCCGCGCCCTGGACACCGTGGCCGCCGCCCTGAGTTCCGATGAGGCGGTACGACGTGAGCGCGCGCTGCGGGACTCCGTACAAGCTGCGTTCGAGTCCGTCGCCCGCACCATGCACGCGATGGCCACCGTGCAGCAGCAGGTCCTCGACCAGATCGAGCGCGACATCGTCGACCCCCACCTGATGGCGCGGGTGATGAAGGCGGACCACGCGGCGGCGCAGATGACCCGCAAGGCACAGACGCTCCTGGTGATGTGCGGAGTCTGGCCGGCCCGCAGGGAGACCCAGCCCGTCTCCCTGTACGACTGCGTACGCGGTGCCATGTCGCGGATCGTCGAGTTCGGCCGCGTCGAGGTGCACGGCGGGCAGACCCTGTACGCGGCGCCTCCCGCGGTCGAGGGCCTGATGCACGCGCTCGCCGAACTCCTGGAGAACGCCACCGTGTTCTCGCCCTCACCCTCCAAAGTCATCGTGTCCGTACGGGAAGTGGGCGCCGGCGCGGTCATCGAGGTCGACGACGCCGGGCACGGCATGCCGCCGGACGTCCTGGAGCAGGCCACCGCACAGCTCACCGACGACCTGGACCTGGCCCGTCTCGGCGCGGTGCCCCGCCTCGGCCTGGCGTGCGTGGGCCGGTGGATGCGTGAACTCGGCTTCGACGTGCAGCTGTCCGGCACCTCCGCCTACGGCGGCACCCGGGCCGTCGCCTTCGTGCCGTACCGGCTGCTGACCGAGCCGCTGTCCAATCTGGCGAACCCCGCCCGCCCCGCCGTCGCCCAGAGCGCGGTGCCGCAGCAGCGCACCGGTGCGTACGACCCCGTACCGGCGCAGCAGCAGCCGGCAAGCGGGGGAGAGGGCCCGGAAGTCGGTGGCCTTCAGCCGACGGGCGCGGCGTCCGCGAGCAGCTCGGACGCCACGGCGGCCGGTCTGCCGCAGCGGCGCAGCCGCCGTACGGCCACCGGTTCGCCGGCCCGCCACGCGGCGCCGCCACCCGCCCCCGCCGCACCGGCCGAGCCGTGGACCCCGGAAGCCGCTCGGGCCTCGATCGCCAGCGTGGTGTCCGGCACCCTGCGCGGCCGGGCCCCGGCCACCGCGTACGACGAGACCGGGGACAGCGGGCAGCACCCCGCGCACAGCCGTCCCGCCCCCACGGCGGACGAACCGCCTTTCCCCAGCACCATGGATACACCTGACGGAGGCCAGCCGTGACCGGCACCATCGCTCGACTTCCCGACCTGGGATGGATGCTGCACCCGCTGATCGCGATCCCCGGAGTGCGGCACGCGGTCGTGGTCTCCGAGGACGGGCTCCGACTCGGCCACGCGTCCGCAGAGGACCTGTCGGGACCGGTTGCCGCGCTGAGCGTCGGCGAGGCGGAGGCGCTGTCGGCCGCGAGCGCGGCGATGACCATGACGGGCCGCTCGACCGCCGGGCTGCTGTTCGGCGAGGGGGCCAGGATCCGGCAGATCATGGTCGAGTCCGACCTCGGGTTCGTCCTCTTCACGCACGCCGGGGCCGGCGCCCAGCTCGGCGTCGCCACCGACACGGCAGCCGACGTGGGGCTTGTCGCCCAGCAGATGCAGCTCCTCGTCGCGAAGATCGGTGCCCAACTCAGCGCCCAGCCCCGGGAACAGGCCGCCCCCACGTCATGACGAACGGTCCTTGGGAACGAACCTCTCCCGTTCGCCCCTATGTGATCACCGGCGGGCGTGCCGAGTCCGAAGGTGGCCCGCTGTCCTGGGAGTCCCTGGTCATGGCCACCGACGCGGCATTCCCCGCCGCGCTGCAGCCGGAGCACCAGGCGATCCTCACGCACTGCCAGGGCCTGTTGTCGGTTGCCGAGGTCGCCGCCCACCTCGGACAGCCGCCCTCGGTCCTGCAGGTGCTGCTCGCCGATCTCCTGGAGTGGGGGCTGATCGTGACGCGCCCGCCCATCCCGCCGGCCGAACGTGCCGATGTGACCATGCTCAGAAAGGTTCTCAGTGGTCTCGAAAGCCGACTTTGAACCGTGGCCCGAGGCTCCCGTGCCCGCCGGCCCTCAGGCTTCACCGGGTTCCACCGGCAAGTACGTCGCGCAGAGCGTCACGGGCGCGGCGAAGATCCTCATCGTCGGCCCCCTGGGGGTGGGCAAGACCACCTTGATCGGCACGGTCTCGGAGATCAAACCGCTGTTCACCGAGGCCGTGATGACCCAGGCCGGCGCCCGTGTCGACGCTCCGGCGCACGGTACGAAGGACACCACGACCGTGGCTCTGGACTTCGGCCGGATCACCGTCGCCGGCGATCTGGTGCTCTACCTGTTCGGCACACCCGGCCAGCACCGCTTCCTGCCCGCCTGGCGCGATCTGGCCAAAGGAGCCCTCGGCGCGCTGGCGCTGATCGACCCGAGGGACGTGGCCGCGTCCTTCGACGTGCTCGGCCATCTCGAAGACCTCGGACTGCCGTTCGCGGTCGCCGTGAACGTCTTCCCGGACAGCCCCCAGCACCACGACGCCGAGCTGCGCAAGGCGCTCGATCTGCTGCCCGACACGCCCTTGGTGCTGTGCGACGCACGCGATCGGACCTCGTCCATCCAGGCGCTGATCGCGCTGATCCGCCACCTCATCCTTGCCGCCACGGAGACACCATGAGCACGCAGCCGCCCCCCTTCGCAGCGGACGGGTCCCGCTGCCCGGTCACCGGCGCCACCGCGAGCGGACCGACCGCGCTGTACGGGCCCGATCTCGACGGCGACATGATGCCCGCCCTCTATGAGCGGCTGCGGACCGCGTACGGGCCGGTCGCTCCGGTCGCCATCGCGCCGGGCATCGACGCCTGGCTGGTGCTCGGGCACCGCGAGCTGCTGCAACTGACGCGCGAGGAACAGGACTTCTCCCACGACCCTCGCCGCTGGACGCTGCTGCGGGAAGGCAGGGTCCCCGCCGACTCGCCACTGCTGCCCATGGTCGGCTGGCGCCCCGCGTTGCTGTTCACCGACGGCCAGCAGCACCGGCGGATGCGTACCGCCGTCGCCGACGCACTCGCCGGCATCAACGGGCATGAGCTGCGCCGCAGTGTCCGCGACATGGCCGAGAACCTGATCGCCTCGTTCGCGGGACGCGGCGAAGCCGACCTCGTCGCCCACTATGCGCGCCTGCTCCCGATGCAGGTGATCATCCAGCTGCTCGGCGTGGACCAGCACACCGGCCGCGCCCTGGTCGAGGCGATCGCCGGGACCGTCTCCGCCACCGCGCGCTCCGGCGACGCCAGCAAGCGCATGGCGCAGATCCTGCTCCAGCTGATCGACGACAAGCGGCGCAACCCCGGCGACGACGTCACCTCCGCCCTGCTGCACCACCCGGCCCGGCTCACCGACGAGGAAGTGCTGCACAACCTCGTGGTCATGTTCGTCGCCGGCAACCAGACCACGGTCAACTGGATCGCCACCTCGCTGCGCATCCTGCTGTGCGACCCCGCCTTCCGCTCCTCGCTGACCGGCGGACACCTGAGCGTGGACGACGCCCTCGACCTGGTCCTGTGGCGCTTCCCGCCCACCCAGAACTTCCCGGCCCGCTACGCCACCCGCGACATGACCTTCGGCGGACAGCCCATACGCGCCGGCGACATGCTCATCCTCGGGCTCGCCGCCGCCAACGCCGACCCGCAGATCCTGCCGCCCGACGGACAACCCGTCGTGGGCAACCGCTCGCACCTCGCTTTCAGCGCGGGCCCGCACACCTGCCCCGCCCAGGACCCGGCCAGGCTCATCACCCGCACCGCCATCGACACCATCCGCCACCGGCTGCCCGACCTCGAACTGGCCGTTCCCGAGAGCGAACTCGAGTGGGTCAAGTCCCCGTGGAGCCGGGGTCTGGCCAGCCTCCCGGTCCGCTTCAGCACCCCTCATCCCCGTACGGCACCGCCCCGGCACACACCCGCGGCACACAGCGGTCCCTCCCGATGAGCGTCGCCCCGCGTACCCGTCCCACCTCCACCAACTGAGCATCAGGAGCCCCTCGTTGGACACTTCTTCGGCGCAGACAGAGCGCACGCCTCAGCCCTCGGCGGATGCCGCGCACCGCATGGACCCGGCCGGCGGCTGCCCGCACGCGGCCAACGCCCGGCTGCTCGCCCGGGGCGCGGTCGCCTCCGTGGTGCTGCCCGGTGAGGTGGAGGGCATGGCCGTCCTCGGGCACGACGCGCTCAAGGAGTTCCTCGCCCACCCCGATGTCGCCAAGAGCGCCGCCCACTTCGCCGCCCTGCAGGCCGGACAGATACCCGAGGGCTGGCCGCTGAAGACGTTCGCCACGGTGCAGGGGATGACCACCGCGGACGGCGCCGATCACAAGCGCCTGCGCTCACTGATGAGCCGTGCCTTCACACCGCGCCGTATCGAAGCGCTCCGTCCGCGCATCGAGAAGCTGACCTCGGATCTGCTCGACAACCTCGCCCGCGCGGCCGAAGCCGGCGAGGGCGTGGCGGACCTGCGCACCCACTTCGCGCTGCCGCTGCCGATGGGCGTGATTTGTGAACTCCTCGGCGTGGACGAGGAACACCACGCCCGTCTGCACCACCTGTCCAACCAGATCGTCGCCACAGACATCAGCCCCGAGCAGTCCCTGGCGGCGAACCGGGAGATGATCGAAGTACTCGGCCAGGTCGCCGCCGCCCGTGCCAAGGACCCCGGGGACGACCTCACCTCCGCCCTGATCGCCGCCCGCGACGACGACGGCGGCCGGCTCAGCCCTCCCGAACTCATCGGCACCCTCATGCTGATGATCATCGCCGGGCACGAGACGACCCTGAACCTGATCACCAATGCCGTACGGGCCTTGTGCACGCACCGCGACCAGCTGGACCTGATCACCTCCGGCCAGGCGAGCTGGGCGGATGTCGTCGAGGAAACCCTGCGCTGGGACAGCCCCGTCAGCTATTTCCCGTTCCGCTACCCGACCCGCGACCTCACCTTCGACGGCACGGTCATCCCGCAGGGAACTCCGGTCCTCGCCGGCTACTCCGCCGCGGGCCGCGACCCTCAGGCCTTCGGCCCCGACGCCGACCAGTTCGACGTCAAACGCGACCGCACCAACCGCCACCTCTCGCTCGGTCACGGCGCGCACTACTGCCTCGGCGCCCCGCTCGCCCGTATGGAAGCCACCACCGCCCTCGAGCAGCTCTTCACGCGCTTCCCCGGCCTGGACCTCGCCGTCCAGGAGACCGAACTGCCGCGCCACGCCTCCTTCGTCGGCAACAGCGTTCAGCGCCTTCCCGTCCGGCTGAGTTGAGCGGACCGGCCGGCGAACTCCCGTCGGTGGATGAGCGGCAGGCCCTGTCTGCCGCTCATCGTCGGCTTGTATCCGCGGACGCCGATGGACGGTGTCTTGTTTCCGCTAATGTGCGATCCGGGCCTCCAAGGAGTCCCTTCCCTCGCTGCTCGAGACAGATATTTGCGGGAAAGGTACGCAGGGATGGTCACGGTCGAGGCTTTCTTGGACACGGCGCTGGAGATCACCGGGGTCACCGGCGTCGCAGTCGTTGACTTCCAGCAGCGCAGAGTCCTGGGCTCAGTGGATCGCGACAGCGGTCTGGACATGGACAAGGTCGCCTACGGCGACAGCGATGTCATGCGCGCCAAGCTGTACACGCTGGAACTCCTCGGCTACCGGCCGGACAGCGTCGAGGACATCCTGATCACCCTCGAACGCGAATTGCACATCATCCGGCCACTGCTGCGCCTTCGCGAAGGCGGCATCTTCGTCTACCTGGTCGTGGACCGTGAACAGGCCCTGCCGATCGAGGAACTCCGCAGCAGGATCCGCGCGTTGGAACCCCTCCTGGAGCTGTAGTGGCTCACGTCTCGCCGTCGGAAATTACCTTCGAGTAAGGTGACGGGACCATCGAAGGAGAGGCATGTCACCGTCATCTCGATCCCCGCTGCACCGGGACGGATTGCTGACGACGGCGGCCCTCGATACGGCGTATGACTCGGAGGGCCCCTCATGAAGACCCGGATCGAAGTCGGCGACAAGGTGGACGACTTCACGCTCCCCGACGAAACCGGCACACCCCGCACGCTGGGCGAGCTGCTCTCGCACGGACCGGTGGTGCTGTTCTTCTATCCCGCGGCCCTCACACCCGGCTGCACCGCGGAAGCCTGCCACTTCCGCGACCTCGCCGCGGAGTTCGCGGCCGTCGGCGCACAGCCCGTGGGCATCAGCGCCGACCCCGTCGCCCGCCAGCAGGAGTTCACCGAGCGCCACGAGCTCGGCATGCCGCTGCTGTCCGATCCCGACGGCACCGTACGGGAGAAGTTCGGCGTCGCCCGCGGCTTCTCCCTCGTACCGACGAAGCGCATCACCTTCGTGATCGGGACCGACCGCAGCGTGCTCGAGGTGATCCGCAGCGAGATCCGCATGGGCGTCCACGCCGACCGGGCCCTGGCCGCACTGCGCACGCGGACGTAGGACCGAGCCCGCCTCACTCCAAGGTCACATTTCCTGGCCGGCTTCGTACAGCGCACGGGTGATGCGCTTGTGGAGACCGGTCTGCGGTTCGCCCGGCGTGTTCGGTGCCGCGGCGACGATGACTTCGGCCAGATCGCGCATCTTGGTGTTGGTGTGCTGGGAGTGGCGGCGCAGCACCCGGAAGGCGAGATCGGCATCGATGCCGTACAGCGCCATGAGGATGCCGCGGGCCTGGTCGATGGTCGCCTGCGTGGCCCGCGCGCGCTCGATATCGCGTTCGGCGGCCTCGTTCGCCTCCTGGGTGACCGGGGCGGTGACGTCGATGTAGAAGCCGCGCAGGGTCACGACGACCCCCTCGTCGTCGAGGCGTCCGTCACCGACGGCCACGACCTTCAGGGCGGGGGCGGCGGCGTCGAGGATGCGGTGGTAGCAGGCGAAAGGATCCCCGGTTTCACGCGCGGTGGCGAGGACGGCGTCGATTCGGTCGACGTCGTCCGGATGCTGGTGCTTGCGCAGGAGCCTGTTGCTCGGTGTGACGGCGTCGGGTTCATAACCGTGCAGCCGGTACATCTCGTCGGACCACCACCAGGTGTCCTCGGCGAGTCGGTGGACGAACACCCCGGTCACTTCACCGGTGTTGTCCGTGGACTGCGGGGGCAGCTCCACTGTGATCAGCCTCCCTGCGTCCCCGTGGTGCGAAGGATGGACCGATGGGTGCGGGAGCACCTTCGGGCCTGTTCCCAAAGGGTAGACAGTCGATCACCATGCGGACATCCGTTCGGCGGTTTCGGTACAGGTGTACACCGTGGTTTCGGCACAGGCGTACACCTTGCGGCCTTCGGATCAGCCGGTCGTGGCCGCGGGCCGGGTGGGGGCGACGGCGACCGGTGTGCCGGTGGTGGATCCACGGGGGGTGCCGTGGAGGATGGCCCGTTCGGCGGCGGTGGCCTGTTCGGTCCACTCGGGCGCCAGAGCTGCGTAGGTGGTGACGTCGTGCCAGTGGCCCTGGGTGTGGAAGAGCTGGCGCAGCGTGGCCTCGGGGTGGAGGCCGGCGGCGAGCATGACGTCTTGCATACGGGTGTGATCGGCGCGGTGTCCGGCCCAGATGCGGTGCAGGCCCAACGGGCCGAATCCGTACGCCATCAGCAGGCGGCCCGCTTCATGACCGTGGCCGCGGACGGGGGAGTCGGGCAGCAGCACCAGGCTGGTGAGCATGGCGTTGCGGCCGTACTCCTCGACGAGCAGGCCCATGGTGCCGACCATGGTGTCCTGGCCGGGCGGACAGACGGCCAGGGTGTGTCGGCGTCGGGGGTGGGTGTAGGGCTGGGCGAGATGCCGGGCGAAAGCGTCCTGGGCCTGGCGGGCGTCCATACGGTCGATGCCGAGGTAGCGGGTGAGCAGCCGGTGGGTGTGGATGCGTTCGAAGGGCGCCAGGTCGGTGGCGCGCAGTTCGCGCAACCACAGGTGTTCGCCGTGCAGTTCGGGCAGGTGGTTCACCGGGCGGCTCCCGCCGTCGTGAGCCCGCGACCTGCTGCGTCGTCCGCGTCGCGGGGTGCGATGAGGGCTTCGAGGTCCACGTAGTAGCGGCCGGACGCGACCGGCGCGCCGAGCAGGATACGGCGTGCGGTGTCGGTGACCAGGGCGCCGCCCAGCATGACTCCGCTCGCGAGCTGGGGCCAGCTGGACAGGGTGTCGCCGATGCGGGTGAGGGCGTCGGTCATGGCCGGGCTGAGACGGCTCTCGTCGCAGATGCGCAGCAGATAGGCGAGGGTGTCCGCGGCGTCGAGGTCTCGTACGTCGCGGGCGCTCAGGTCCGCGCCGCGGCCGTGGAACAGCGGCCGCTCCGGCTCGAGGTCGAAGCGTTCGACGTCGAGCAGGCCCCGGTCGTTGGCGTCCATGAGGACCGGGACGCGACGCTCTCGGGCATGTTCGCGGGCGGCGGCCTTCACCCAGGGCGTGTCGCATTCCTCGACGAGCAGGTCGAGCGGGTGCTCCTGGTCGCCGAAGAAGGACTCGATGGTGTCGTCGGTGAGCCCGTCGTGCCAGAGCTCGATGTCGAGATAGGGGTCGATCTCGTACATCTGTCGGGCGCACAGCACGGTCTTGGGCAGGCCCAGATGGTGGACTCCGGCCCGCAGGCGGTTGAGGTTGCTCAGGGAGAGGGTGTCGAAGTCGGCGAGGCGGAACGATCCGCCGATGCCTTCCATCGCGCAGGTGAGTGCCGCACTGTTCCCCACCGAGAGGCCGATCACGGCGATCCGCCGCTCGAGCAGGCTCTGCTGCTGGGCGGCCGTGATCTTGTCGCGGTTACGGTCGGTGCGCACCCGGCGGAACTCCTGGCGCGGGAGCAGGTGCACCAGCCGCCCGGACCACGGGTACCAGGCCCAGGTGCCGTAGCGGCTGGGTTCGACGCCGTCGGTCAGCTCCTGCACGGCGGCGTCGAGTTCGGGCCCCGCCAGGTGGTCGCCGGGGCGCAAGCAGCGCGCCAGCTCGACGAGTTGCTCGTCGATGCGGTCGTGCACCTCGCGTACGGCGCCGGAGGCGAGCAGGGCCTTGAGTGCGGAGCGGTCGTCGGCCTCGGCGGGCCGCCACAGGACGGGCCGGGCAGTGGCCTGGTGCCTGGGGTGTTCGGGCGCGGGGCAGGGCCTGTTCCCCGGAACGTCGGTAAACGAATCGATCACGAGGCGGAAACTACCAGCGGCCGATCTTGGAAAGCCCTTACGCGCGGGAGGGCAATCGGTCGAATTCATGCGCGGACTTTCACTACCTCGCGCCCCCTGGAAACCCCTTCAGTAAAGGGCCGTTGAGCCAGGGGAGTGGCGCGATCGAAGAGTGATGTGCTTATCGTCTCAGCCCTGTTCTGCGAATTTCCGGCCATGGAGCCGGGGCGATGCCCCCGTCGCGCGCAGGGGAAGCATCTGCCCGTCTGCCTAGAGCGGTTCGTCCCCGCCTGCCGCCCACGAGAGCATGGCCGCGGGGTCGGCGTGAGCGGCCTGGCGGCGGTAGGTGTCGTAGGTGCCGGCGCCGACCAGCTGGCGCGCGGTGCTCTCGCCCGCCTCGCGCAGCGGCTGCACATCCGGTGCGCCGCGTTGGGGGTGGCCGACCGCGTCCCACAGCCGCTGCCCCGCGCCGGAGGCCAGTGCCGCGGAGCGGCCGTCGCCGTCGGCGGAGAACGACGCGGCCAGCATGTCCAGCCCCAGGGCGATCCCGAAGGTGTCGCCTATCTGCTGCTTGGAGTTGAGCATCGAGCGGGCGTGTTCCAGGGCGGCATCGCTGTGCTGCTCCCGTAGCGCGATCACACACAGCTGGTAGTCGGTGTAGGACCGGATCCAGTGTTCGCCCATCGCCACGCACTGGTCGCGCAGGGTGCCGGCCGCTTCGCGGCTCTGGTCGAGGAGCCCGAGGCCGGTGAGGGCGAACAGACGCAGCATCCTGCACATCATCGCGGCCTGCTCGGACGGTGCGGCGGGGCCGCCCTCCTCCTGTGCGTTGCGCAGGGCGTCGTCCAGGAGGTCCAGGGCCTGTTGGGCATTGCCCTGCAACAGATCGCTCATGGCCTGCAAGTAGGCGGCACGCAGCAGCCCGGAAGCGTTCTGATCACTGTGGGCCAGCGCCAGACACTGGCGGGCCAGGTGCGTTCCGGTGGCGTGATTGCCTTGCAGTAGATGCGTCAACCCCAGCGCCCAGATGGCCCGTTGCCGCATCTGCGCCTGCTGCCCGCTGTCCCCGGCTTGCAGGGCGCGGGCGAGATAGTGCTGGGCGGTGTGCGCGTGGCCGCAGCAGGTCCAGTAGAAGCCGGTCAGCGTGGCCAGTTCGAGCGCCTCGTCGACGCGGTGGGCGAGGAGATGGTCGAGGGCCGCGCACAGATCGGGGTGGGCGTCCTTGATCGTGCGGTACCAGCCCGTCTGCTCGGCGCTCGTCCAGGTGGTGTCGGCCTGCCGCGCCAGCGTGAGGAAATGGGAGGCGTGGGTCGTGGCCATCGAGTCCAGTTCCCCGAGCTGTTCGAGCCAGAACCGCCCGTACTCGCGCACCGTGTCGAGCAGCAGATAGCGGTTGGCGCGGTGGGTGACCACCGACTTGTCCACCAAGCCCGCGAGCGCGACCTCGACGTCGCGCACGGACAGTGGGCCGCCGGCACACAACGCCGCGGCCATCGGCTCGTCGAAATGCCCGAGAACGATCGACAGCCGGGCCCACAGCAGCCGTTCCTTGGGCGTGCACAGTTCGTGACTCCACCCCAGCGCGGTGCGCAGCACATCGTGCCGGCGCGGCGAGACGGGGTGCACGTGATCCGTTTCCTCGCGGCTCAGATCGTTGCGGGGATGCCGCAGAAGCTCCTCGATACTGCTGTGGCGCAGCGCCCCGGCGGCCAGCTCCAGGGCGAGGGGCAGACCGTCGAGATACGTGCACAGTTCGGTCACCCGGTTCAGTTCACCGGGCTCGGGCAGTACGCCCATCTGGGTCGCACGCTGCAGGAACAGTTCCGCGGCATCGGTCGCGACCGGCAGCGGCTCGACCGGCACGACGTACTCGCTGTCGAGATGGAACACCTCCCGGCTGGTGGCCAGGATCGTCAGGTGCGGGCACTGGTCGAGGAGTATCTCCACCAGCCGGCGGCAGGCCGGCAGCACATGCTCACAGGAGTCGAGAACGATCAGCAGATCGCGGTCGCCGATCCACTGGCAGATGGCGTCCAACGGCATCCGGGGCGTGTGATCGGACAACCCGCACGCATCCGCGACCAGGGCCGCGAGCATCCGCTCTTCGGGCAACTGCCACAGATCGGCCCAACTGCTCTCGCTGCCGCCGGCGGTCTGTTCGAGCTCCACGACCTGCCGGGCCAGACGGCTCTTGCCGACCCCGGCCACACCGGTCAGCGTGATCAGGCGATGCACCTTCAACGCGCTCTGTAAATCGGCCAGTTCCCGATCTCGCCCGATGAACACGGCCACCCTCCCCGCCCGTACGACCAGGTTCGCCTGCCGCCGCGCGCCGTCCGCGTACGTCGACGCCATGCACCGTCCGCGTACGAGGACGACATGCGCCGTCCGCGTACGTCGACGCCATGCACCGTCCGCGTCCGACGAACCGCACAGCCGCGTGGCGGATCGCATGCCGCAGCATGAGGCCGAACCCCTTCCACAACCTTGCAGGCATCCTGGCAGCCCTGCCCCCTCCACGGAATAGCGAAGTCGCAAACCCGGGGGCGGCGTCGACGCACGCTATGACGAGTTGGAGCGCCTGCCCGCCCTCGACGACGGCATTCAGCCCGATCCGGAGCGCTGCACGAGCGAGGTGGGTGGGGGGGCGGGCGCGACCCCCCCCCCCGCCCCCCCCCCCCCCGCCACGGGCGGTCCCCAGGCCGGCCGTACGTCAGGCCCGCCTGCCTCCGGCGCGAGCCGGCTACTCACAAGCCGCCGATGAGCGCGCCGCCGGGCCGAATTGCTGTGGCTCGACGGGCTGCGCGGAGTCGAGGACCCGGGCGAGGTCAGCGGCTGTCCTGCCGGCCATCTGCTCTTCCAGAGTGCCGCTGGACGTATCCGCGAGGGCGCGGGCCTCGGTGGCCGACTGGTTCTTTCCTTCGCTCTCGCCCTGGCCGAGGAGACCGCCGTCGAAGGGCATGGTGGAACCGGTGCCCAGACCCCGCCAACCGGCGGGAACGCTGTCGCCTTCGCTGCACCTGGCGGGTTCCCACTGAATGGCCATGACGTACGTGTGGCCGAGCTCGATCCGGGAGTCGCCTTCCCCTGCCATCTTGATGCGGTTGGCGGTACTGCCGTCCTTGAAGTGCCATCCGTAGGCGGTCCAGGCGAAGGCCGAAGGGGCTTGGGTCGCGCCGGGACGCGACCACAGGACATTGGCCACGCGTAGTTCCACGTTGCGCAGCAACAACCCCTCGCCGCGCTGGAGTTCGGTTTCGGCCGGGGCGATCTCCTTCTCGGAGACGGGGGTGACCACGACGACGTGGTCGGCGTAGGTCACCCAGTCGGTGGCCGTCTCGCTCGGCCGGCGGTCACTGCCGTGCGCGATGGTGATCTCTTCAGGCTTGGCCTGAGCCGTGGCGTCGGTGTCGGTGTGCCGGTTCGTGAGGATCGCGGCTGTCAGCGCAACGGTGAGGGTACTGACCAGGGCGATCATGCGCAGAATGTGTCTCATGCGGTGCGTCTCCCGTCAGTAAGCGCCGTTGATGTTCTCTTTGTTGTTCGCGCCGAGCCGGTCCCCGTAGGACGTCTCTTTCTTCATGCAGCCCAGAGCGCTGTTCTGGTTGCCGAGCGCGGGAGAAGCGTTCTGGCCGTGCAGCAGCCCGACCGCGTGGCCCGTCTCGTGGCAGGTGAGCCCCGGTGTGTAGCTGCCGGCACCTTCGATACGGACGTACTGCTGGTCGCATTGGAAGGTGCCGACGGCGTCGTTGCACCAGGTGATGCCTTCGTTGCTGCCCGGGACGCCTTGCTCCTGGTAGATGATGTCCGTCTCGCTGCTTCCCGAGAAGGACGGCGAGAAGGTCACGCTGACCGAGAGATCGGTGGGCTGGTACTCGGCGGACATCACGTTGACGAGGGTGTCGAAGTCGCCTGCCTCGAGCTGGTTGTCGCCCGCGCTGTCCGCGTAGTAGGACACCTGCGCGTTGTCGGTCCGGCAGACACGACCACCTACGCCGCCGTCTCCGGGCTCGTTGCAGGCGTACGAGTAGTTGTTGGTCGGGGTGAGGTTGTCAGTGGTGGCGGCCCAGGTGATGCCGGCGGCCGTCACGATGGCGGCGACGATGAACGTGAGAAGGCTGCTGGACCGGCGGGTCCATCTCGGTAAGGTCGAAAGCACGGTTCCCCTCGTCTGAGCAAGTGCGTACAGGACGGACAGGAATGTGCCGCGAGGCGGACCCGCTCCGACGGAATCGTCACGCCGAGTCGGTGGGTGATGCGTGCATGGTGTCGCCGTGGCCCCCCGCGCAACACGAGCCCCAAGTACCGCACGTACGTTCGCAGTTGGTCAATGGGGCTCGGGCGATCAACCGGATCGGCGGGGTGATTCTGCGCCCGCCGGGTGTCTCGCAGATGGCTGCGGGCATCCAGACAGGTCGGGGATGCAGCGATTCCCCGTCGGCAACGGATCGGCACTGCACGTGTGGTCGGTAATCGTACGGCTCGCTGATCGTGCTCGACCTCGACCTCGAACTGGGCCACGGATGAGCGAATACGCCTGGCCGACCTTGCCCGCCAGGTCGCTTGCCACTTCGCCGCCCTCCTCATCGGGTCCGGCTTCAGATCATCGCCTCAGCGATCCACGACCCATTGCCCATCCCTCGGCCAGGACCCTGTCGCGACAATGCGCTCCGCAAGCCCGTATGCCACATCGATGGGGACGGTGTCGCGGTCCGGGTACGCATCGTGCTGCCCGTTGGACAGAACAAACCCCTCGCTCGATCCCTCAGCTTCTGGGTCCACGGCATGCTCGCCAGCATCGTCCGGGCCCTCGAGCAGCACCACCATCGCCCGCTCGCCATTCGTCACGAAGGTCAGCGAGCGACCGGCCGAACCGGTCAGCGATGTCTCGGACAAGCCCGTGTCGAACCTCGCCCGAAGAATCTCTGACACCACGTCGGACGACACCGCGGTAGTTCCGCCGTCATCGATCACCCAAGACTCGACCATGAGCACGACGATCTCACGGACGGATCTACGAGACAGGCCCAGCCCTGACCCGTTTCGCGGACAAGTCGGCTGCAAGGTCGGCCAGAGCAACCAGGTCAACACGGGGGCGTGGGCCGTTCCTCACCTTCCGGCCTGCGGGCCCAGGAACGCCCCGCAAGCAGCCCAACACCCCGCCAACACCATGGGAAAGCGCGCCCCGGACGGCTCGCGCGTGGCGGCGATAGCCTGCGGTTCTATCCCGGAGGGGGACCAGTGAGTGTTGATGCAGACCGATCGGTCCGGGTCGCTGCCATGCAAGAAATGGCCCGGCCCGTCTGGGAGGTGACCGGCGACTCGGATGCGCTCCAGCAGTTCCTCAAGGACAACGGATGTCACGGTGTGGAAGCCGTGTTGGTGACCATGGGGCTCTTGAACTGCGATCTTCCCGAGGCTCAGCGCGCCTTCTCCAGCGCCCCGAGCCGCCGCCCTTGACCCAGGAGGCCCACACCCCCGCTTGATCACTTGCCGGGCGGGTACCAGTGCTCCATGGTCACCAATGCCGCCGCACCCTCCAACGGATACGTACAGCCCGAAGTCGACATCCCGGCCCTGGCCGAGCTGCTCGACGGTGAGTACGCCGAGGTCCGTGCCCTCGTCCGCGCCAACCTCGTCACGCACGCCTCCGTCCTCGAGGAGGCCGAGAGTCTCGGGTTCGACGAGTTCCGTGAGCGCGTGCGCGAGCTGGTCGTCACCATGGCGGCGACCGGGCAGACGGGCATGGGCTTTCCCCAGGAGTACGGCGGCGGGGGCGACGTCGGTGCGTCGATCGCCGCGTTCGAGACCCTCGCGTTCGGTGATCTGTCGGTGCTGGTGAAGGTCGGGGTGCAGTTCGGTCTCTTCGGGGGCGCGCTCCTGCAGCTGGGCACCGAGCGCCACCACAAGGCGTACCTGCCGGATGTGATCTCCGGGAAGCTCATGGGCTGCTTCGCGATGACGGAGACCGGACACGGCTCGAACGTGCAGGCGCTGGGCACGGTGGCCACGTACGACGCCGAGCGCCAGGAGTTCGTCATCACGACCCCCGATGATCACGCGCGTAAGGACTACATCGGCAACGCCGCCCGGCACGCCCGACTGGCGGTCGTCTTCGCCCAGTTGGAGCTGGACGGCGGCCGGTCCGAGGGTGTGCACGCTTTCGTCGTCCCGATCCGCGTCGACGGCGAGGTGGCGCCCGGCGTCCGTATCGAGGACGACGGACGCAAGATGGGTCTCAACGGCGTGGACAACGGGCGGATCTGGTTCGACGGGGTGCGCGTGCCGCGCGAGGCACTGCTCAACCGCTTCGCCGACGTCAGCCCCGAAGGCACCTACAGCAGCCCGATCGAAAGCCCCGACCGCCGCTTCTTCACCATGCTCGGCACCCTCGTCCAAGGCAGGGTCAGCGTCGGCGGCGGCGCGGTCAACGCCAGTAAGGTCGCGCTGGCGATCGCCACGAAGTACGCGGTGCGCAGGCGCCAGTTCGAGGCAGACGCGGAGGCCGGGGAACAGCTGCTCCTCGACTACGGGATGCACCAGCGCCGACTGCTCCCGCTGCTCGCGCACACGTACGCGCTGCACTTCGCGCAGGACGTCGTCCGCACCCAGCTGCACGAGGTCTTCTCCGGCATCAAGGACGACGAGCGGGCACGGCGGGAGCTGGAGTCGCGGGCCGCGGGCACCAAGGCGCTCGCCACCTGGCACGCCACGCGCACCATCCAGGAGTGCCGTGAGGCGTGCGGCGGCGCCGGCTACCTGGCAGTCAACCGGTTCGCGGCCCTCAAGGCCGACAGCGATATTTTCACCACCTTCGAGGGCGACAACCATGTGCTGCTGCAGCTCGTCGCGAAGGGCCTGCTCACGCACTACGCGAGCGAGTTCGAGGACATGGACCAGCTGGGCATGGTCCGGTTTGTCACGGGTCTCGCCGTCGAGACGGTCATCGAGAGGACGTCGGCACACAAACTCCTCGAGCGGGTGCGCGACCTGCTGCCCGGCGGTGACGACTGGGACCAGGAGGCGGGGCTGCTCGACACCCGATACCAGCTGGCCATGCTCCGCTATCGCGAGGAACACATGCTCGCCGGTGTCGCCCGGCGGCTCAAGCGCGGCGTCGAGGACCAGAAGGTGCACCCGGGCACGGTGTTCTCCCGGGTGCAGGACCATGTCATCGCCGTGGCCCGCGCCCACATGGAACGCCTGGTGCTCGAGGCGTTCGCCGACAAGCTGCGGGCGATGCCCGACAGTGACAACAAGGTGGCGCTCGGCCTGCTGTGCGACCTCTCCGCCCTGACCACGATCGAAGCGGACCGGGCCTGGTTCATGGAGCACGGTCGGCTGACCGTCCAGCGCTCCAAGGCCATCAGCCGCGAGGTGAACGACCTCTGCCGCAAGGTCCGGCCGATCGCGGTCGACCTCGTCGACGCCTGGGGCATCCCCTCGGAGATGCTCCGCTCGCCCGACCTGATCGGATAGCCACGACACGCCTCGAGGGCGGCACCGTGGTGGTGCCGCCCTCGCGTGGTCATCCGCGCCCGTCAGCTCTGGGGACGGCTCCCGTGGTTGGCGCCGTTCTTGCGGCGGGCCCTCTTCTTGCGGCGTCGCTTCGAGGACATCGATACCTCCGTGTGCTGGGCTGCTCCCGGTCGGTCCCGGGCGTTCAGACGCCGCCTACCCTGGAGAATGTCGCGCAAGACGTGGCCTATGTCACCTGATGGGGCGGATGTGTGTCCACGTGAACGGATTGCCCGTCGCGACCCGTGTCACCGGCCCGGCAACTGCGCGGCCACGAAGGCCTGCTGGACGCGCCGGATCGTGTGGCGCTGGCCGTCGGGCAGACGGAAGACCTCGGTGACCGGAGCGCTGATCAGTTCGGTGTACTCGCTGCACACCCCGACGTCGGGGTTGCCTCGGGAGGTACGGGACCAACAGCACGGCGCCCCCCCCCCCGGCCCCCGCCCCCCCCCCCGCGGCCCCG
>NZ_JAEIMH010000014.1:109210-118056 GCF_016464295.1 Streptomyces sp. N35
CCCCAGGAAAGCCTTCCCGGGGCGGGCGCCGTGTGGCTGGGCTTAGGCGGGGGTGATGTTCTCCGCCTGCGGGCCCTTCTGGCCCTGGGTGATGTCGAAGTTCACCTTCTGGCCTTCCTGAAGCTCACGGAAGCCCGAGGCGTTGATGTTCGAGTAGTGGGCGAAGACGTCGGGGCCGCCGCCGTCCTGCTCGATGAAGCCGAAGCCCTTTTCCGCGTTGAACCACTTCACGGTTCCAGTAGCCATGTAGTCCTCCAAGAGACTCGTGATCGGTTCCCGCACGGTGCGGAAACCGGAGGTGATCGTCCTGGCCCTCCGAGACTCTGAACAGCAAAACGCCCGTGAACTCGCGCTCACGGGCGACCGGTACTTCGGAACCATGACAGCTGAGGGTGACGCTACACGCACAGACCCCCGAACTGGCACCCCCTACGCCAACTTCCCGTCCAGGTCGGCGGGATCCGCGGCGGCCGAGAGGGGCGTCTGGCCCTTGTTTTCCGGGCACTTCATGACGTACTGGACTTTGCTCCCTTCGTGCCTGACGCGTTCAGCCGTTGAGGTGGGGGCATGACCGGTTCGGAGTCATACCCCCGGGTCGGGTTCGACCGGCCCCGGCCGCAGGGCGCGCACCGCCTCGAGTTGGGCGGCGAAGGCCAGGCCCAGGAAGAGGGCGATCGAGGTGAGGTAAGCCCACAGAAGCAGGGACATGAAGGCGCTGAGCGGACCGTAGACAGCATCGAACGAACCGCTCAGGGAGAGATAGCGGCTCAGTATCCAGGTGAGCGCGGTCCACAGGACGAGGTACACGGCGGCGCCGAACGCCAGCCAGGTGTAGCCGGGTTGGCGCCGGCGCGGGGCGCGCCGGAAGATGACGCTCGCCGCGATGAGCGCCAGGACGAGACCCAGCGGCCAGCGGACCACGCTCCATACGGTGCCGGTCAGGGCGTCGATCCCGTACACCGCCGAGGCCGCCGCACCCAGAGCCTCACCGGCCACCATGAGGACGAAGCCCAGGCCCAGCGGCAGGGCGGCGGTGACGGCCATGGAGAGGCCGCGCAGGTACTTCCGGTGGAAGGGCCGGTCGCGTTCGTTGCCGTAGATGCGGTTGGCGCCCCGTTCGATCTGGCACATGGCCGTCGTGATGTTGAGCAGGGAGAACACCAGGGCCAGCCAAAGCGCGGCCTGCGTCCCCTCGTCGGCGGTCCGCCGGCTGCGCGCCAGCGCCTGGTCGATCACTTCGCTGCTCGTCCCGAGCGGCATGCGGTGCAGGGTCTCCTGCGCGAACCGGCCGATGCTCTCGGTGTGCAGCACCGTCGAGAGCCCGACGAAGACGATGGCCATCGGAATCAGGGCCAGGACGGTCTGCAGGGCCAGCGCCCGCGCGTGGCTGAACCCGTCCGCGTAACGGAACCGTACGAACGCGTCCCGCAGCAGATGCCAGCCGCCGTAATGCCGCAGCGCCTCGAACGCCTCGTCACCGGAGAGTTCGGGCCCCCTCATGTCCCGTGTCTCGGGAACAGTCGTCGCCGTACCCATGAACCGCCCCAGGATCGCGTCGGAAGAGCACGCCGTGCGCGGGCTCGTCCGGGTCTCTGTGCCCCGGCACATCTTGCTCAATCCGGCACGGTTTTCCGAGCGCCAGGAAGCACCGGATTGTCAATGCGGCCTCTGTTCACGAGTGGGGGAGACCCATACGCTGAGCGGCTTTCGCACTCGAGGGAGGGCTGGTGAACGGTCTTCGTGCGTTATTGATGTGCTTGGTGATCGCATGCGCCTCGTCGGTCGTGCCGGCTGCCGGGGCCACGGCGCCGGCAGCGCTGCCGGCGGCGGCCGCGCCCCACTGGGAGGCGTTGCCGGGACCGCCCCTGCCGTCCGGGGCGGCGGGCGGGGCCGAGCTCGCCGCCCGCGGGCCGGGCGACGCGTGGGCCACCGGGGTCGAGCACGCCGCCGACGGCTACCTGTGGCCGTTGCTCTACCGGTGGGACGGCACCACCTGGAGCCGGGACACCACGTTCCCGGGTGCCGATGAGGCGGGGCATCTGGGCAAGGTGCAGTTCGTAGGCGAGGAGGTGTGGATCTTCCACAGCGGTGCCGGCGGAGGCGAGATCCTGCGCTGGTCGGCGGGCAGTTGGAGCACTGTCCCGCTGCCGCAGACCCTGTGGTACTACCAGGACTTCGCCGCGGTGCCGGGCGCCGCGTGGGTGGTCGGCGAGGACGAGACCGGCCTCAAGGTCCTGCACTACGACGGGTCCCGCTGGACCACCCAGACCCCGCCGGACGGCGTGCTGTTCTTCAGCGGGATCGAGGCGCGTTCGGCCGACGACGCCTGGGCCATGGTGGACCGCACCGACCAGGGCAGCCAGATCCTGCGCTGGGACGGCACCGCCTGGCGCGACGTGGCCGTACCGGTGCCGTCGGGCGGCAACGTCCACAGGATTCTGCTCGAACCGTCCGGCCGGGCCACGCTCGGCGGCATGCGCTCCACCGACGGCGTGTCCCGCACCTTCCTGATGACCTTCAACGGGCGCGCGTGGCGGACCACTTACCCGCCGCTGGGCGAGACCTACACCTACGGCATGGTGCGGGGCCCGGACGGTGCGCTGTGGCTGCCGATGCGCAGCGAGCGCGCCTTCCAGTCGAAGTACGCGCGGGTGGACGGCGCCCGCACCACGTTCTCGTACGGGCCTGAGCGCAAGAACGCGATCGACGTCCAGCCGCGTGTTCTGGCGAGGGCCGGGGCGTCGCTGCTCGCGTTCGGGATCGTCGAGATCTACGGCTCGAGACCGACTCTGATGAGCGAACGCCTGGGAGGCTGACCATGGCACGTCGATCACTCATTGCGGTTGTCGCCGCCGTCATGGCCGTCCTGGCCGTGATGACACCGGCCGCGGCCGACACGTCGTCCTGGGTGCACGTTCCGGTCCCGGCCGAGGTACGCCCGCAGGCCGCGCTGAACGAGGCGGTGGCGTTCGGCCCCGACCGGGCCTGGGCGGTGGGCGCCGACGCGGTGGGCCGTCAGGCCCCCGGCTTCCCTCTGGTGCTGCGCTGGGACGGCGCCGCATGGCAGCGCCAGGCGCTGCCCGGGATCGGCTGGCAGGGCGAACTCCTCTCCGTCGCCGGCACCGCACCGAACGCCGTATGGGCCGTCGGCCGTGACTCCGCGGGCGCCGGTCACCTGCTCCGCTACGACGGCATCTCCTGGCGCGAGAGCCGCGCGCCGCGTGGCGTCCGCCTGGACAAGGTCGTCTCCGGCGGCGGCGAGACCTGGCTGATCGGCGGCCGGGACGTCGGACAGGCCCTCCTGCGCTGGGACGGACGCGCATGGCGGGACCTGCCCGTGCCGCCGGGAGCCGTGTACGGCCTGCACATCGTGGCGGCCGATGATGTCTGGGCCGCCGGCGCCGGCGCCAATGGTGCCGCGGTATCGCACTGGGACGGACAGGCCTGGCAGCAGACGATCGTGGACGGCGGCCCGCGCGCGGGGGTGGGCAGCATCCTCGCGGTGTCACCGACCGAGGTGTGGGCGGGCGGCACGGCCGGGTTCATCGGCGGGCCACCGGGCCGCCCGATCCCTCCCTTGCTGATGCGCTTCGACGGGCAGGCGTGGAGCCGGGTGGCGCTGCCGGCCGACTTCGGCTCGGTCAGTTCCTTCGCAGCCACCGACTCCGGCCGGCTGGGCTGGGTCGCGATGTCCAACTCGATGAAGTGGGCCCCGCCGGGCAGCTCCCCGCCGCTGGAGCCGGGCCCCGACTTCCTGGCCTGGGACGGCCGGACGTTCACCGGCCACAGCGAGCCGGCAGTGCCGGGTGAGGGCGACTCCTCGGTGCTGCGGCTCGCCCCGGTACCGGGCACCGGCACGGTGTGGTCCGTCGGCCGCGCCGCCGGCCCGGAGAGCACCTTCGCGCCGCGGATCCTGCGCTTCGGCTGACCGGACGGCCGGGGACTTCGTGTTTGGACCGGACACGAAGCCCACGGCCGCACGGCCGCACGGCCGCACGGCCGCACTGCCGTACTGCCGTACGCAGGAGCGGCGCAACTGCGTCGGACACGGCACCGTCCACACCTCGCGCCCTGGAGCACGGTTCGTCAACCGACGGCGATACGAGGCCTGGCGGGGCGTCGCGTGATGGCCTGGGCGGTGAGCCGCGCTTCGGCGGGATGCTGACGCAGGTTGGCTTCGAGAGCGGACTGGTAACCGATGAAATAGAGGCCAGGCGTGCTCCGGTGAGGCTCCCCATGAGGGGCGAGCGCGTCGAGATGTCCGACGAGGCCAGTGAGACCGGGGTGATAGCCGGTGGCGGTGAGGATCACGTCGGGCTGCAGGCGCGTGCCGTCGCGCAGGACGGCATCGCTGCGGTCGAGTGGGTCGATGGCGCCGACGACGGTGAGCCGGCCGGCAGTGGGGTGAGCGACAAAACCCTGATCGACGGCGACAGTGACGCCGCTGGTGCGCATGCGCTCGTACGGGCCTTGGGGCGGGATGGGCAGTCCGTAGGGGGAGAGGTCTCCTGAGGCGCGGCGGGCGACGGCGCGGGCGATGCGATCGCGGAGCCGTTCGGGCAGCGGGCGCAGAGCGAGGGTGAGCGGGTGAAGCGGGATGCCGTGGAGCTGGCGGGGGAGGATCGTCGGCTGAGTCCGGACCGACACCCAGAGCTGTTCTGCGGTAGATCCCGGACCCGGTGTGTATCCGCCAGCCGTCGGGCACGCGGTCTACCCGGCGGACCTCGACGCCGTGGCGGATGCGTAACCGGGCTCGGCGGGGGAAGCGTTCGAGGTAGGCGATGTAGTCGTCGCGGCCGACCCACCGGCCGGAGCGGCGGGGGATGCGCAGGCCGGGCAGACCGGACATCCAGCGGATGGTGTTCAGGCGCAGATCCTCGTGACGGTGGTGCCAGGAGGTGCCGACGCTCTCGCCGCGCTCGAGGAGGAGGGCGTCGATGCCGCGCCGGCGCAGAGCGTCGGCGGCGGCCAGGCCCCCGGGGCCCGCTCCGGTGATGGTGGCGGTGGGGGGCAAGGCGTTCCTCCTGGCGGTCATCGGCGTACGGGCACGGCCGGCGCGGGCCGCACGGATGCGGATACGGGCGACTTGGGCCGGAGCAGGAGGAGGGCGAGCAGACATCCGAGGAGGGCTAGACCGGTCGCGGCGGCGAACGCCGTCCGCAGACCGGCGAGGTGGCCGGTGGTGCCGGTGACGTAGTTGGCCAGCAGCAGGGCGGCCACGCCGAGCCCGGACCCGATGCGCTGGGCCGTGTTCACGATGCCGGCGGTGACTCCCGTGTCGGCCTGGTCCACCGCGGTCACCGCGGGGGCGGTGACGCCGATGAACGAGGCGGGCAGGCCCACTCCGAGGAGCAGGGCGGCGGGCAGGATGTCGGTGGCGTAGTGGACGGTGGCGGGTACGGTCGCGAACCAGGCCAGCGCGGCTGCCTGCAGGGCGAGTCCGGCCCACAGCAGGCTGTGGGCGCCGAAGCGTTCGGCCAGGACGGGCAGAGCGGTGCGGGAGGCGACCGGCGCGGCGAGCGCGACCGGCAGCACGGCCAGACCGGACCGTACGGGGCTGTAGTCCTGGGTGTTCTGCAGGTAGAGGGTGAGCAGCACGAACGTCGGTACGTGCACCGCACCGACCAGTGCGCTGGCCACGGCCGAGCCGCTGACCTGGCGGACGCCGAGCAGTCGCAGCGGCATCAACGGGGCCGTGCTGCGCGCCTGGACGGCGACGAAGGCGGCAAGCAGCACCAGCGCGACGGACAGAGCGACGAGGGTCGGTATCAGGGTGGCAGGGGCGGCGAATGCGCCGATCGCGTAACCGAGAAGCAGCAGACCTGACGTGCCGAGGACGGCGCCGGGCAGGTCGAGACGCCCGGCAGCGCGGTCCCGGCCCCTCTCGTCGGCCGGCAGCAACCTGCCGACGAACAGCAGCGCGGCAGCCCCGACCGGCAGGTTGATCAGGAAGATCGACCGCCGGCCGAACGCCTCGGTGAGCAGGCCGCCGGCCACGGTGCCGAGTGCGGCGCCGACCGCACCCATCGCGCCGCCTCACACGCCGAACGCCCGGCGACGAGCGGCCGGATCGGTGAACGTCCGGGTCAGCAGCGCGAGTTGGGCGGGCACGGTGACCGCCGCCGTGATGCCCTGCAGCGCACGCGCCGTCAGCAGCAGCCAAGGATCGTTCGCCGGACCGGCCAGCACGGACGCGCCGGTGAAAAGGGCCAGCCCGAACGCGAACACCTGCCGGGCCACGTTCACGATCGTGCCGTCCAGGAAGACCATGAGCTCCACCGCGGTGATGAGCACTCGCCACCCTCGACCGCCCCTGGGTCGCCGAAGCCCTGGCCGCGCCGCCCGAACAACTCCATCAGCCAGCGGCACACCGTCCTGGCCGTCTTCACCGGCGCATTGGCGGCCATGAACGCCCTGCGCCCCGGCCTCAACGCCGTCCGCGCGGCCGATATGGCCCTGGCGGTCCTGTCACCGGAGAGCTACCGCCTGCTCACTCACTATCAGGGCTGGGACAGCGCCGCGTGGACCGACTGGGCAGCCGAAACCCTGATCGGACCCTGCTCAAATGACTGGAGTCATGCTCCAGTAGTACGTAGGGGAGATGATCGGACAGCTGCGCTCGTCGCGGGGCAGCTACCCCCTGCGTGATGCTCCGGGCCGACGGGCCTCAGTCGCCCGGCAGTGTGCGGAAAGGCGTGGGCGCGGCCAGGATCCCGCCGTCGACCCGCAGCGTCGTCCCGGTGATCCAGGAGGCGTCCCGCGAGGCGAGGAAGGCGACAGCGGCCGCGATGTCCTCGGGCTCCCCGATCCGCCCGAGCGGATACAACGCCCGTATGGCATCGAGCTGTTGCTCACGGCCGGCCCAGACCGCGGTGCGCACCGTGCCCGGAGCGACCAGGTTGACGCGCACCCCGCGCGGGGCGGCGTGATCGGCGAGGGTGCGGGTCAGGGAGGCGAGCCCCGCCTTGGCCGCGCTGTAGCCGTGATTCCCGAAGGACGCCTCACCGTTGACCGAGCCGATGCTCACGATGGCGCCACGACCGGAGGCCGCCAGGTGCGGCAGGGCCGCACGAGCGCAGCGGAAGGCGCCGCTGAGTGTGACGTCGAGATCGCGCTCCCAGACGTCGTCGGACTCGTCCTCGAACAACGTCGCGTCCATCCCGCAGGAGGCAGCGTTGTTGACCAGGACATCGAGCGTGCCCAGGCGCTCCACGGCGTACGCCACCGCCGCCTCCACCGACGGACGGGATGCCACGTCACACCCCAACGCCCAAGCATCGGCGCCCTCTTCCCGCAATGCGCGGGCCGTCTCCTCGGCCGCCGACTCGTCTACATCCGTCAGCAGCACCCGCCCGCCTTCCTGGGTGATGCGCCGTGCCGTGGCCGCGCCGATCCCGCGGGCCGCCCCAGTGACCAGTACGCCGTGTCCCTCGAATCGCCTCATCCGGTCCAACGTACCGATCACCTGTCCGGTTCCACCAGGGTCCGATCACCGGCATCCCGTTGAGGGGCGCTTTCGGTGATCCCGGCCGGTCGCGTGAGGATCGAGTTCGGCGTGGAAGGCCGCGAAGACGCCACGTACGAGGGCGGTTGCCTACGGCTCGTACAGAGGCAGGAAGTGGATGACTGCTTGCTCGTACGGATGGGCCTTACGGACGGCCTGCTGAATGGCGCCGGCCTGATCCATCTCGCAGACGGACTCGATCCGGCACTCCTCGCTGTGGTGCACGGCGCCCACCTCACCGTCGTACGGCTGTGAGCCGGGCAGGGCCTGCCAGGTGCCGGTCACCTTCCAGACGCTGGAACACCGCGCGTATTCACCGACCCGCCCCGCGCCCGCCGTATGGAGCGCCTCGATCACAGCCTCCGCGTGACTCTCGGGAACGGATATTTCGATCTTGAGGCGTGTCATGCCAGGACCCTAACAACCCGCCCGATCAGGGGAACCGGAGGTCCGTCGCCGCCCGCTCGGCGAGCGGTGTCGGTTTCGTCGGGGATCGGCCATTGGTGTGGGTTGGGGGTGGCCATACCGGTGGTGGAGGCCGAGGCGCGGTGGTGGCGTGCGGTGGTCGGGCGGACGGTGGCGATGATTCACCTCGATCTGTTCGATTTCCAGGGCCGGCCTGTGCGCGGCACAGTGCGCCGGAGCCTGGCGACTTCCGTGAGGTCAGGCACATGGGTAAGGGCTCCCGGCGCGTACGGCGTCTGCTGGCGTGTGGTCTGTTGTCGTTGGCGGCCGGTGTGGTGACGGCCGTCCCCGCACTCGCCACCGGTTCCGACCACGACCACGAGGAACCCGTGGCGGACCCGCACGCTCAGCACGGGGCGGGCCCCACGGTGAAGGTGCGCCCGCATGGCGAAGCGGGCTCCGACGTGTTCACCGTGAAGGTCCGTGCGATCGGCGCCGAGAAGCGGTCATCGGCCGCACGCGCGGGGGAGCGTGTCACGTACGAAGTCGTCGTCCGCAACCGCACCGCGCAGGACTTCCCCGAAACCGAGATCGTGCAGATGCTGCCGGGCGGCGCGAAGGTGGTGTCGTCCGAGCCCGAAGGGTTCGTCGACCAGGAGTGGCTGGTCTGGCAGTTGGGGCTCGATGCACAGCAGAGCGTGACACTGCATTCGACGGTCCTTGTCCCGCCGTCCGACGACGCCGACGCACCACGCTCGCGCAGCGCCGTGTGCGTACGGGTGGAGACGGCGGCGGGGTTCAGCGGTTGCGGGGCGGATTCCCGTCCGGCGACGAAGCACTCCGCGCCACCGCAGGCCGGGCCCGGGGCACCCCGTGCCCCGGCGGGCCGGGGGGAGGGGGCGGGCCCCGACGGCGGGGCGCGTGCGGGCGCGGGGGG
>NZ_JAEIMH010000014.1:118066-121327 GCF_016464295.1 Streptomyces sp. N35
CACCCCCCCCCCCCCCCGGGGGCCCCGCCCGGGGCCCCCGGCGCCCCGGGCGGCGGGGGGCAAGGGCGCGGACGGCGACAGCAAGCCGGTCGCGGTCGAGGCGGCTCCCCAAGTGACCGCCGCTTCGAGTGAACCCTCCGGGTACCAAACGCTGTTGATCGGTGCGGCCGTATTCGTCGCGACCGCGGGCTTGCTGGCCGCCTGGGTCTTCCGTCCGGGCCGGGGGCGCGCCGCGCGCCGCTGACGCGAGCGAACTCGTCCGCCGGGTGGGCCGGTTGAGCCCGGGGTCTGCGGCCAACCGGCCGGCGTCGGCGTGGTCACTCGCGGAATCGTCGGCCGGCTCGCTACGCGCCGGAGTTCCGGCCGATGCGGATCGGGTTCCTGTCCGCGCGGGCGGGGACCTGCGGTATGCGGGCCACTGGTGCCAGCCCGGCCATCAGGAGCAGTGCGCCGACCGGCAGAAGATCCAGGTTGGCCGCGAACAGAACGAAGCCCCCGAGGACCGCCACGGGACTCCAGACGGGCAGCAGACGCGGGGTCGCGGCAACGAGCATGACCAGCAGGGTGAGCCAACCCAGCTGGAACGCGAGCGGGCCGATCATCTCCAGGGGTTCGGGCAAGGGTGCTGCTGAGTCCACAGCTGGGAACAGGTCACCGAGAATCACCCAGAGGAAACAGGCGACGCCGAACATCCCTGCTGCTGCCGCCGCGTTCGCGAGCAGCTGCCTGCGCGCGGTGGCGACGGGGACGAGTTGCCGCAGCCTGACCGTCACCGCGCCGAACAGTACGAAGCCGAAGAAGAACAGCGTGTGTCCGAGGTTCCAGGCGAGCCCGGGTCCGTGTTCCCCGTCCAACCCGTCGACGAGGCGCAACAGCCCGTACAGGACGAGCAGGAACGGAGCGATGAGGAAGAGCCTTGGCATGCCCATGTGGTTGGAGGTCATGCCGGAAGCCTCACAGGCTGGGGACTTCGAGCCTATTGGGGGCGCCCCCAACGCACCCCGGATTGCGTCCCGTAGGGGCCGCCGCACGTCCACCCGTAGACGACCTGGCTACCTTGCGTATTCAGGCCAGGCGAAGTTGGGCTCTGACCCGCACCGCCGGCTCCCCCGGACGCCGACACGACATCCGCCCCTTGCGGCCCGGATGTCGGCACAGCCGGTAGCTGTCAGGGGTGGTAGCTGTCCGCTTGGTGGAGGTGTGTTCGGGCGTCGGCCGACCAGTGAGGGGCGTTCCACCGGTCGGCGATCTCGGCTGCCCGGGCGAAGTGGGCCGCGGCCTCGTCGTCGCGGCCGAGCAGGAGGGCGAGTTCGCCGAGCGTGTGGGCGACCGGACGCAGCCCGAGCGACAGGCTCTCCGCGCCGGCCGGGGGACCCTCACGGTGGGGGAGCAGGTCCGCGTAGACCTCCTCGGCGGCGTCGCGGTCATGGAGCGCGACGATCGCCATCGCGCGCAGGCTCGTCAGGAACGTGAAGAAGAAGTCGTGGCGTATCGGACCAGGAGCCGTGTGGGTCCGGTGTGCCTCGTCGCCGCGGCCGGCGGCGTGGAGGGCGAGCGTGAGCAGGTCGGCGACCATCGGACCGAGCGCCTCGTGGAGCGCGCGCACCTCATCAAGATGATCGCCGAGCGAGCCGTCGTTCAGCCGGATCGTCGCCCGCGCGAGGCCGATGAAGCCGATGTGCACCGATCCCGCGCGTTGCATGCGTGCGACGGCCTCGACGTAGCGGTGCTCGGCGTCGGCGAACCGGCCCTCGACGAGCGCCTGGGCCGCGAGCGCGATCTCGGCGGCGCTGATCGCCTCCGGCATCCGGTAGGCGCGGGCGAGGTCGAGGGTCTCGCCGATCAAACGGCGCACGCTCGCCGGGTCGTTGGCTGCGGCGGCGTTCGCGGCGAGGCCGAACAGCCCGGTCACGCGGTAGACAGGCAGGTCGTGCTCGACACCGATCTCCACCAGCTCCCGGGCATACTCCTCGCGCCGGGTGACGTCGGTGAGGACCAGCAGCGCCGCGGCCCGCAGGCGCGGATCGGTGGCGAGGCCGAGGGCTTCGCGCGCGGCGTCCACCACCGTCGGATCGTCCTCGCCCACCAGCTCGTTGGCGTACGCGACGAGGAGGCGGCAGCGCGCCTCGGGGGCGAGACCCGTCCGCTTGAGCAGGCGGCTGAGGCGGTCGACGACAGGGCGGTCGACCGTGCCGTATGTGCGGGCCTGCCAGGGAGTGGGCTCGGTCCAGGCGGTGAACGCGGCGATCATCAGGTCGTCGCGCCCGATCGACTCGGCGTACTCCACGGCCTGTTCACGCGTGCGCCTGGCAGCGGCGACGGCTCCGGCCCTGATCTGCGCGCGCAGCAGCCGGCCGAACAGCGCGACACGCTCGTCCGGTTCGCAGGAGCCCGCGGCCGCGACCGCGTCGGCGAGCAGCGCGGCGGCCACGTCGTGGGCGTAGCGCGCCTCGGCCAGCTCTGCGGCCCGTACGCAATAGCCGACGGCCTTCGGCGACCCCGCACGCGCATAGTGATGGGCGAGCGCCGCGATGTCACCCGTGCCTTCGAGGGCGGCCGCGATCCGGGCGTGCATCCGGGCGGCCCGCAGCCGGCTGACGTCGGCGACCAGCGTGTCCCTGACCAGCGCGTGAACGAACCGGACCAACCCGGGTCCGGGCTCGTCGAGCAAGCCGGCGATGACGCCCGCGTCCAACGCGTCGAGCACGCCGTCCTCGTCGGTGTCGGCGGCCCGCACGAGCACATCCACCGAGCTCTCCCGGCCGGCCACCGCCGCGAGGCGCAGGACGGCCACACCACTCTCTGGGAGCCGCGCAAGGCGGCGCCGCAGCACGTCCCGTACGCCCTCGGGGACCTCCGAGAGCGCGACCAGCGCACCCTCGCCGGTCAGCAGCCGCGCGCTCTCGCGCACGTAGAAGGGATTGCCGCCGGTCCGCTCGGCGATCCCGGCCACGGTCGCGTCGTCGGCGTCGCATTCGGCGCGTACGAGCTCCGCTACGGCGTCGCCGTTCAGGCCCGGCAGTTCGAGCCGGAGCGGCGCGGTGCGGGCCAGGGCGCCGAGCGTTTCCGTGAGGCGCTCGCTCTCGTCCGCGCGGTAGGCGACGACGACCAGGATCGGGGCCTGAACGCCGATACTGCCGCCGAGCAGTTCCAGTGTGGCCGCATCCGCCCAGTGGAGGTCGTCGAGGACAACGGCGACCGGCCGGCCGGGGGGGGGCGCCGCGCGGCAGGCCCACCCCGGCTCCCGCGGCCCGCTCCCGC
>NZ_JAEIMH010000140.1:0-13601 GCF_016464295.1 Streptomyces sp. N35
ACGGGCCCACCCGCACCGATGCGCACGGCCCAGCGGCCGCGGGTGGCAGCCCGCGCCCGGGTGACCGCGGGTGGCAGCCCGTGGCCCGGTGACCGCGGGTGGCAGCCCGTGGGTCAAGTGGCCGTCCGTGCCCCGCGCACCACCGGTTCGCCCGGCTGCTGCGGCACCTTGCGCCGCTCGTTGCGCAGCACGAGGAGCGCCATGTCGTCGGCGAGCCGGCCGCCCGTGTGCCGCAGCAGCGCGTCGCACACGGTGTTGATCACCTCGCCGGGCGTACTGCGGTTCCCGGCGAGCACGGTGGCCAGCGGGAAGAACTCGCCGGCCGCGTCCCGTGCGTCCTCCACGCCGTCGGTGTGAAGCAGCAGCGTCTCGCCGGCGCGCAGCCATCCGCAGTGCAGGACGGGCAGGTCGGCGGGGAGCGGGAAGGGCCCCAGCGGCGGCAGGGGTTCGCCGCCCGCGACCCGCTCGACCTGCTGGCCGAGCCGGTAGGGCCAGGGGTGGCCGCAGTTGAGCGCGTACACCGAGCCGTCGAGACGGATCTCGAGGAGGAGGACGGTGACGAACTCCTCGCAGAGCGGGGTCTCGGGTTCCCCGGCGCAGGCCGAGGGATGCTCGGACCGTGCGCGCTCGCGCAGATGCCGCCCCATCGCGCGCTCCAGCCTGCGCAGTACGGACGGGAGTTCGGCCTCGTCGTGCGCGGCCTCGCGGAAGCTGCCGAGCAGTGCGGCGACGGTGCCGATGGCGGCGAGGCCGTGCCCGCGCACATCGCCCATGACGACCCGTACGCCGTGGTCGGTGGCGACAGCTTCGTAGAGGTCGCCGCCGACCGTCGCGGCCCGATGGGCGGAGAGCTGCCCCGCGGCGATCGCCAGACCGTCCAGGCGGGGCGGCAGCGGACGCAGAAGCACCCGCTGGGCGGCGCCGGCGACCTCGCGGATCTGGGCCAGCTCCTGCAGGAGGGCCCGGCGTACGCCGAGTATCAAACCGGTGCCCACGGCGAAGAACACCGCGCTGGTGGCGATGCGTGCGGTGAGCCCGTCCTGCTGGGCGAGCGGGCAGGTGAGCTTGTAGAGGATGGCGACGCCGCCCCACAGCGTCGGCAGCGCAAGAGTGACCACACGCCGGATCGGGGATGACTCCGCCCGTGACGTGCGGTGTCCGGACCCCGGTACGACGGGCGTCCTGGACTTGATACGGATCATCGCCGACGGCCTCCCTAAGGCCCTGTCGAGCAGGGGCCAGCCCCGAGACAGCGCGTGCACCGGAGCAGCGACTGCTCGGCGCCCGGCCGGATCGATTCTGTCCATGGGGTGGCCCGATCGGGCCAGGGAGTCCGTTCTTCTCACCCGAATGAGTGAGGGGCGCACTTGGTCTCCCAAGTGCGCCCCTCACCAGGCGTTTTGAGCCCTGGCTCTACGGGAACGCGAGCCCCCGCCGCGGCCTCACGCGCCGCGCAGCACCGCCCCGGTGATCTCGGCGGCCCCCGCCACCGCGGCATCACGGGCGGCCGCCGCCTCCTCGACGGTGAGGGGGGGGTTCGGGGGGCGGGAGCGCAGCGCGTACGCGAGCGACTTCTTGCCCTCGCCGACCTGGTCGCCGGTGTAGACGTCGAACAGCCGGATGTCCTCGAGGAGTTCACCGGCGCCGCCGCGCAGGAAGTGCTCGACCGCGGCGGCCGGCACCTCCTTGTCGACGACCAGCGCGACGTCCTGCGTGGCCACCGGGAAGGTGGAGATACGCGGCGCCTGCAGCGTGCCGTCCACGGCCTGCTCGACGAGGTCGAGGTTGAGCTCCATCGCGCAGGTGCGCGCGGGCAGCCCGAGCGCCTTGACCACGCGCGGGTGCAGCTCGCCCGCGTGACCGGCGAGTGTCTTCACCCCGTCGATGACGACGGACAGCTCGGCGCACCGGCCCGGGTGCCAGGGACCGTACTGGCCCTGGTCCACGAGCAGGTCGACACCGGCCTCGGCGGCCACGCCGCGCGCGGCCTGCACGGCGTCGGCCCACTCGGCCGGACGGCCCTTGCCCCACCAGCCGGCCTGCTCACGGGCGCCCGCGAGGACGACCGCGACATGGCGCGGCTGGACGGGCAGCACCGCGTTGAGCCCGGCGAGCTCCTCGTCGGTGGGCCGACGGTCGACCGGGAGGCGTACGGCGGTGCCGACACCCGTCGACGAGGCAGCCGGGTGGAAGACCAGACCCGTCTCGAAGAGAGCGAGGTCGTGGCCGCCCCGGCCGTTGTTGCGGCGCAGCGCCTGGAGCAGGCCCGGGAGGAGCGTCGTACGAAGAGCGGGCTCCTCGTCCGAGAGCGGGTTGACCAGCTTGACGACACGGCGGGCCGGGTCGTCCTTGTCGAGCTGCAGGTGGTCGAAGACCTGCTCGCCGATGAACGGGTAGTTCAGGGCCTCGACGTAACCGGCACCGGCCAGGACGCGGCCGACGCGGCGGTGCAGGCGCTGGCGGTCGGTCAGCCCCAGGCCCGCGGGGGGCTTGGGCAGCGTCGAGGGCAGGTTCTCGTAGCCCTCGAGCCGGATGACCTCTTCGGCCAGGTCGTTGGGGTCGGTCAGGTCCGGCCGCCAGGACGGCACGGTGACGACGAGCTCGTCCTGCCCGTACACATCGCAGCCGACCTCCTGCAGACGCCGTACGACGGTCTCGCGGCCGTAGTCGACACCCGCCACCTTGTCGGGGTGGTTCGCCGGGATGGTGATGGTGTGCGGCGCGAACGGCGCGATCACCTCGGTGACCCCGGCCTCCGCGGTACCGCCCGCGAGCAGCACGAGCAGGTCGACGGTCCGCTGGGCCGCGGCGGACGCGGCCTTCGGGTCGACACCGCGCTCGAAGCGCTTGGACGCCTCGGACGACAGCTTGTGCCGGCGTGCGGTGCGCGCGATCGACAGCTGGTCGAAGTGCGCGGCCTCGATGACCACCTCGGTGGTGCCCTGCGCCAGGCCCGTCTCCGGGTCGATCTCGGGATCCGCGATCTCGGTGTTGGCGCCGCCCATGACACCCGCGAGACCGATGGGTCCGCGGTTGTCGGTGATCACCAGGTCCTCGGTGTCGAGCACGCGCTCGACACCGTCGAGGGTCGTGAACTTCTCGCCCGCCTCGGCACGGCGCACACCGATGGGGCCCTCGATCGAGGAACGGTCGTACGCGTGCAGGGGCTGGCCGAGCTCCAGCATCACGTAGTTGGTGACGTCGACCGCGAGCGAGATGGGCCGCATCCCGGCCTTCTGCAGCCGGCGCTGCAGCCAGATCGGGGAGCGTGCCTCGGGCTGCAGGCCGACGACCGTACGAGCCGTGAAACGGTCGCAGCCGCGCGGGTCGGAGATCTTCACCGGGTGGCCGAACGAGTTCGGCGCCGGGACGTCGAGCAGCGCCGGGTCGCGCAGCGGCAGCCCGTACGCGGTGGCGGCCTCGCGGGCCACGCCGCGCATGGACAGGCAGTAGCCGCGGTCGGGCGTGACGGCGATGTCCAGGACCTCGTCGTACAGCTCAAGCAGCTTGGTGGCATCCGTGCCGACCTCGTGCTCGGGCGGCAGGACGATGATGCCCTTGGTGCCGTCGTCGCCCATGTCCAGCTCGTCGCTGGAGCAGATCATGCCGCGCGAGACCTTGCCGTACGTCTTGCGCTCGGCGATCCGGAAGTCGCCGGGGAGCACGGCGCCGGGCAGCGCCACGACGACCTTGTCGCCCTCGGCGAAGTTACGGGCGCCGCAGACGATCTCCTGGGGCGCGCCGGTGCCGTTGGCCTGGCCGACGTCGACGGTGCAGAAGCGGATGGGCTTCTTGAACTCGGTCAGCTCCTCGATGGTGAGGACCTTGCCGACGACGAGCGGACCGGTCAGGCCCGCGCCCAGCTGCTCGACGGTCTCGACCTCGAGGCCGACCCCGATCAGCTTCTCCTGTACGTCACGGCCGGTGGCGTCCGCCGGCAGGTCGACGTACTCCCGCAGCCAAGAAAGCGGGACCCGCATCAGATCTCCATCCCGAACGGCCGGGTGAACCGGACGTCACCCTCGACCATGTCTCGCATGTCTTCGACGTTGTGGCGGAACATCAGCATCCGCTCGATGCCGAACCCGAAGGCGAATCCGCTGTACTTCTCGGGGTCCACACCGCACGCGGTCAGCACGCGCGGGTTGACCATGCCGCAGCCGCCGAGCTCGATCCAGCCCTCGCTGGAGCAGGTGCGGCAGGGCTTGTCGGCGTTGCCGACCGACTCACCGCGGCACACGTAGCAGAGCATGTCCATCTCGGCGGACGGCTCGGTGAACGGGAAGTAGTTCGGCCGCAGACGCGTCTTCATGTCGGAGCCGAAGAGCGCCTTGACCATGTGGTCGAGGGTGCCCTTGAGGTCCGACATGGTCAGGCCCTCGTCGATCGCGAGCAGCTCGATCTGGTGGAAGACCGGGGTGTGCGTCGCGTCCAGCTCGTCGGTCCGGTACACGCGGCCGGGGCACACGATGTAGACCGGCAGCTCACGGCTGAGCAGCGCACGCGCCTGCACCGGCGAGGTGTGGGTGCGCAGGACGATGCCGGACTCGTCGTCGACGGTCGGCTTGCCGTCCTCGCGCGTGCCCTGGACGAAGAACGTGTCCTGGGTCTGGCGCGCGGGGTGGTCCGGCACGAAGTTGAGGGCGTCGAAGTTGAACCACTCGGCCTCGACCTCGGGTCCCTCGGCGATCTCGTATCCCATGGACACGAAGACGTCCGCGACCCGCTCCATCATGGTGGTCAGCGGGTGCCGGGCGCCGGCCGGTACGCGGTCGTAGGGCAGCGTGACGTCCACGGCCTCCTCGACGAGTACGCGGGCGTCTCGCTCGGCCTCGAGCTCGGTCTGCCGGGCCGCGAGGGCCTTGCTGACCGCGCCGCGGGCCTGGCCGATGCGCTTGCCGGACTCGGCCTTGGCCTGCGGCGGCAGCGCGCCGATCTCACGGTTGGCGAGCGCGAGCGGCGAGGTGCCGCCGGTGTGCGCGACCTTCGCCTCCTGGAGCGCGTCGAGGTCACCTGCGGCCGCGAAGGCGGCGAGCGCCTCGTCCCGCATGCGCTCGATCTCTTCCGGTTTCAAGGCTTCGACCTCAACAGGGTCGTACGACTTATTCGGTGCCGACATCTCTTCCCGTGCTTCCGATTGGCTGGCTGGTCTCTCCTGGACCGCAGACCGCGCCCACGCAGACACAAATGCGCCAAGGGTCGAGTCTAACGGGGTGCCAGGGTGGCTTTGACGCCCGTGTGCGGGGCGTAAGGAGCTGATGACGCCCGTGGGGACCGGGCCGGATGACCTAGAGCAGGTACGCCGGAGTGCCCACGGGCAACGTAAATCGGAACTCCGCGCCGCCGGAGGGTCCGCGGCCGACGGTGATCGTCCCGCCGTGCGCCTCGACGATGCCCTTGACGATGTAGAGGCCCAGGCCTGTGCCACCGCGCTTGCTTCCCCGCCAGAAGCGGGTGAAGACTCGGCCCATCGACTCCTCGGGGATGCCGGGGCCTTCGTCGCTCACGGTGACTGCCGTCCCTTCCAGGGGGCTCTCAAGGGGTGCCACGTCAATGGTGACGGTGCCTTCCCCGTGGCGCACGGCATTTTCCAGGAGGTTGGAGAGCACCTGGTCGATCTTGTCGGGATCGGCCCACAAGTCGGGCAGCGGCTGCTGAAGGCGTACGAGGAAACGGTCCGGCGCCTGGCCCGCCGCGATGTGCGACTGGATATGGCGTCCGACGGCGGCGGCGACATCGACGGGCTGCCGCCTCAGCTCGAGACGCCCCGAGTCGATACGGGAGATGTCGAGCAGCTCCGCGATCAGCCGCGTGACGCGGTTCGCATCCGCGTCGACGGTCTCCAGCATCAGCTTCTTCTGGTCGTCGGTGAACCGCTCCCACTTGGCAAGGAGCGTGGCCGTGAACCCCTTCACCGAGGTCAGCGGCGAGCGCAGCTCATGGGCCACGGTCGCGATCAGTTCGGCATGGCTTCGTTCGGTACGGCGCCGGGCCTCGGTGTCCCGCAGGCTCACCACAAGGCGGTGCAGGGGCCCGGTGGGCCGCGTCCGCACATAGCGCGCGGAGACGAGCACCTCGCGGCCGCCGGGCAGCAGCAGATTGCGCTCGGGCTGACCGGTGCGGATCGCGAGGCCGCCGTAGGGGTCGGTCAGCTGCCACCAGCGCCGGCCTTCGAGGTCCTCGAGCGGCAAGGCGTCCTCGACCGGATGCCCGAGGGCGTCCTCGGGGCGTACGGCGGTGATCCGGGCGGCCGCCGCGTTGAAGCAGACGACCCGGCCCTTCTCGTCGGCGACGACCAGACCGTCGGGCAAGTCGTCGGGGTCGAGGCCCAGTTCGCCCAGCGGGGTGCCGATACGGGGCGCGGCAGGGCGCGGCACGGAGCGTCGCGCTCCGGCCTGTCTCCTGGTGCCGACACTCATCCCCGTATCCCACCTCTCGACTCGTCATCAGTGGGCCCCCGAGCCCGCCACACTACTAGCTGAGGGTGACGGTGGGGGTGCCCCGTGTACCGGTGAAGGTGAGAACTTCGGGGAGGAAGGGCTCAGGGCCGGGGCGCGTTCCTGCGCTGGGCGCGCGCCGAGGCGTAAAGGCAGACGGCGGCGGCCGTGGCGAGGTTGAGGCTCTCGGCCTTGCCGTGGATGGGCACGCGCACCACCGCGTCGGCGAGTGCGCGGGTCTCCTCCGGCAGGCCCCAGGCCTCGTTGCCGAAGATCCATGCGGTGGGCCCGCCCATGGTGCCCTTGTCGAGTTCGTCGTCGAGATCGTCCTCGCCGGCCCCGTCGGCCGCGACGATCCGTACACCCGCGTCCTTGAGCCCTTGCACGGCCTGCTCGACGGGTACGCCGACGGCGACGGGCAGATGGAAGTGCGAACCGACCGACGCCCGTACGGACTTGGGGTTGTACAGATCGACGGACGCGTCGGTCAGGACGACGGCATCCGCGCCCGCCGCGTCCGCGCAGCGCAGCACGGTGCCGGCGTTCCCGGGGTCGCGCACATGCGCCAGTACGGCGACGAGCCGGGGCCGCGCGGCCAGGATCCGCTCGAAGGGCGTGTCCAGGAAGCGGCAGACCCCGACGAGCCCCTGGGGCGTGACGGTGGTGGAGATGTCCGCGATCACGGTCTCGTCGGCGAGGTGCACCCGGGCACCGGCCTTCTGCGCGGCCTCGATGATCTCGGCGTACCGCTCGGCGGCCTCGACGGTGCTGAACAGCTCGACGAGCGTCGGCTGTCCGTCCGCGGAGTGCCCTGCTGCTTCCCGTACAGCCTGAGGCCCTTCGGCCAGAAACAGCCGCTCCTTGGTCCGGAAGTTCCGCTTCCCGAGCCGCCGGGCGGCGGCGACGCGGGTGGACTTCGACGAGATCAGCTCAGGTGCGGCAACCATGACATCAACCTTAGGCACTCAGGGGCGCGGGGAACTGCGCAGTGGAGGCGCGAAGCGCCGACATAGGGGCGCGGCGAACTGCGCGCCCAGCCACAGGCAACCCGCAGACGGCGAACGACACTCAGGGGCAGACGCATGCCCGAACAAAATCGGACCCGCGGACCGAAACGGTCCACGGGTCCGATCAAGCGCTCAGCGGCGCAACGCTCAGGCAGCAGCCTTGGGAGCGTTGACGTCGGCCGGCAGGGCCTTCTGCGCAACCTCGACCAGCGCGGCGAACGCGTTCGGGTCGTTGACGGCCAGCTCGGCGAGGATCTTGCGGTCCACCTCGATGTTGGCGGCGTTCAGACCCTGGATGAGACGGTTGTACGTCATGCCGTTCTGACGGGCCGCAGCGTTGATGCGCTGGATCCACAGACGACGGAAGTCACCCTTGCGCTTCTTGCGGTCGTTGTAGTTGTAGACCAGCGAGTGGGTGACCTGCTCCTTGGCCTTGCGGTACAGACGCGAACGCTGTCCGCGGTAGCCGCTGGCCTGCTCGAGGATCGCCCGACGCTTCTTGTGCGCGTTTACCGCGCGCTTGACGCGTGCCACTTTTAACTCCTTGTAGCGGGGCCGTGGTGATGTTCACACGGCCCAAGTTCGAATAGGTCCCGGTCCAGGCGTCCAGCCCCCGCCCGCGGCGGAGCCGCCGATGTCACAGCGGGGGCCGCGACGTCACTTGCCGAGAAGCTTCTTGATCTTCTTGGCGTCGCCCGGGGCCATCTCGGCGTTGCCGCTGAGGCGACGCGTCAGACGGGACGACTTGTGCTCGAGCAGGTGGCGCTTGCCGGCGCGCTCACGGAGCACCTTGCCGGAGCCGGTGATCTTGAAGCGCTTGCTGGCACCGCTGTGCGACTTGTTCTTCGGCATAGCGCCGTTCTCTCCTCGTCAGTGGCGCTCCCCCGGCGGTGAAGCCGGCAGGCGGGAGCGTCAGTTGTATCGGTTGGCGATCCTGGACTCGCGCCCCGGATCAGGCCTCGGCAGGCTCCTCGGCCGAAGCCTCGGCGGGCTCCTCCGCAGCAGCCTCGGTGGGCTCCTCGTCCGTGGCGCGGTCACGACGCGTGGTGGTCGCCGGAGCGTCCGCCTTGCGCGCGGCCTGGGCCTCGCGAGCCTCGGCCATGGCCTCGGTCTTCTTCTTGTGCGGACCGAGAACCATGATCATGTTTCGGCCGTCCTGCTTCGGGTTCGACTCGATGAACCCGAGGTCCTCGACGTCCGAAGCAAGGCGCTGCAGCAGTCGGAAACCCAGCTCGGGGCGGGACTGCTCGCGACCACGGAACATGATCGTGATCTTGACCTTGTCGCCCGCCTTGAGGAACCGGACGACGTGACCCTTTTTGGTGTCGTAGTCGTGCGGGTCGATCTTCGGCCGGAGCTTCATTTCCTTGATGACCGTGTGCGCCTGGTTCTTGCGCGCCTCACGGGCCTTCATGGCCGACTCGTACTTGAACTTGCCGTAGTCCATGAGCTTGCAGACGGGCGGACGTGCGCTCGCCGCGACCTCGACCAGGTCGAGGTCGTACTCCTGAGCAAGCTCAAGGGCCTTGGCAAGCGGAACAATCCCGACCTGCTCGCCGCTGGGACCGACAAGTCGCACTTCGGGAACGCGAATCCGGTCGTTGATGCGGGGCTCGGTGCTGATGGATCCTCCTCGGTAGCACCACGCAACGGTCTGGCGGACCGCCACGTAACGTCATGTTGTGAGACCTAACCGCACCGGCACATGAAAAATGCCCCGGACGATCACAGGCGGGGCTCCAAACCGGAGCACCACCGCGACGTACGCGGGGCGCATCAGCGACGGGAATACACACGAGGTGTCCGTCGGACCGGTGACCCGCCGCCCTTTCGGGTGGCCAGGTGGGAGATCGGAGCCTCCACTTGTGGGCCGGGCACGCGAGTGTCCGGCCGGTCGTTACACAAGGTTAGCAGAGCTTGGGGGGTGCGGCTAACGGCCCGTGTTCAGGGCCGTCGCCGCGGGCGGGCTCAGCCGAAGACGGGCCCCGTGTACTTCTCGCCGGGGCCCTGACCCGGCTCGTCCGGGACGAGCGAGGCCTCGCGGAACGCCAGCTGGAGCGACTTGAGACCGTCGCGCAGCGGGGCCGCGTGGAAGGAGCTGATCTCGGTCGTGCTGGCGTCGAGCAGACCGGCCAGGGCGTGGATCAGCTTGCGCGCCTCGTCGAGGTCCTTGTGCGCATCGCCCTCTTCGGTCAGGCCCGCCTTCACCGCGGCGGCGCTCATGAGGTTCACCGCCACGGTGACGATCACCTCGACCGCGGGGACCTCGGCGATGTCGCGGGCCATGGCGTCGAAGTCGGCGGTCTGTCCGGTGGGGCTTGCGTCAGTCATGGTGCTCAGCCTAAGCGCGTACGGGATGTGCTCCGACCGTCGGGGGCGGCGTCCGCTCCCCCCGGGGCCTGATCCACAAGACAGGTCCCCCGAGGGCCTGATCCACAGGACAGGCCCTACGCCCGCACGTACAGCGGTTCACCGGGCGGCGTCGCCTCAGCAGGCAGGAGCGCGAGGTCGAGGCCGCGCACCAGACGAGCCCGCAGGTTCTCGTCCGCGGCGAGCGCCCGCGCGACGCGCTGGGCGGCGGCCGCGGGGTCGCTGCCGTCGTCGAGCACCAGGGCGAGCGTGCCGTCGGAGTTCCCCGCGGCGCCCAGGTGGGCCCGGATCACCGACGGCTCGGCGGCGACCACTGCCCGCACCGCTTCGGCGACGGCCGGATCGGTCAGCGGATCCGTCGAGGTGCGTCCCTCGGCGAGCGCGTACAGGGCGCGACGGGGCAGCTCGTACGGGACGGGGCCCGCCATGTCGAGGACGATCGTGTCGGCCTTCTCGTGCGCGGCCGCGCGCAGCGCCTGCTGCATGGGCACGGCGACGGACCGTGCGGCCGGGTCCCACAGGGAGAGGGCGTGCGTCGAGGTGAAGGCGGGCAGCGCGGTGCGGCCGCCGGCCTTGAGCGTCGGCACGGCCATGTCGCTGTTCTTCTCGCGCTTGAGCCCGCTCTCGTCGGTCTCGACCTCGCCGAGTACGGCGACGACGGGGACGAGGAGCCGGGCCTCCTTCAGCGCTTCGAGGACCAGGCTCTCGTTGGCGGGCGTGCGCTCCGCGGCCCAGGCGCCGAGTGCCGCGCCGAGGCGGGGGTCGGCGGAGCCGTCGTCGTTCCCGTACCCGTGGTCGGGGATGTTCTTGTTCGCCACGTTGCCCGACCCTACAGAGCCGCGACGGCCGGTGTTCCCACCGAGTTCTGAGGTGGATCTCACGCTGCGTACAGGCAGGCGGCCGAGCCTCGCGGCATGCACGTGCCCCGTACCCTCGCCGTGTCCCTGCTCGTCTGTGCGGTGGCCGGCTGCGCTCCGACGGCCGACGCCGGCCCCGCGTCCGCCGTGCGGGCGCCCCGCCAGGAACCTGTCGTACAGGAGGCGACCGTGCGGCCCTCCATGGACTCGCTGCTCGAGGATGCGCTGGCCTCTGTCGCGCTCCCGGGAGATACGCGCTTCTCCGTCGCCGTGCTCGGTCTGGACGACGGCAGCAGGGGCGGCTACGCGGACGAGGAGGCGTACGACACGGCGAGCATCGTGAAGGTCGACATCCTGCTCGCGCTGCTTCTGAAGGCGCAGGACGAGGGGCGCGCCCTGTCCGGGCAGGAGCGGTCCTTCGCGCACGCCATGATCACCAGCAGTGACAACGCGGCGGCGACCGCTCTGTGGACCGTGATCGGCGGAGCCGAGGGGCTCGACGCGGCCAACGCCCGCCTCGGACTCACCGGGACCAGCGCCGGCACGGACGGGCGGTGGGGGCTGACCCGGACCACCGCGGCGGATCAACTGATGCTGCTCGAGGCCGTGTTCGGCGATGCGCGCGTGGTGTCCGCCGCATCGCAGGAGTACGTACGGAAGGTGCTCGGGGCGATAGTCGAGGGGCAGGACTGGGGGGTCTCGGCGGCGGGCGGCGACAGTGCGCTCAAGAACGGCTGGCTGCCGCGCTCCGCCACCGGGCTCTGGGACATCAACAGCATCGGCCGCGTGAGGGTCGACGGACGGAAGTATCTGATCGCCGTGCTGTCGGACGGGCATGAGACCAAGGAGGACGGGGTCGCGCTGGTCGAGCGGGTGGCGCGGGCGACGGCGCAAGCGGTGACCGACGGCGCCGGAAGCTGAACCCGCGCTTCAGGCCCGGCGCCTGGTCCGCCAGAGCACGGTCGCGACGACCAGGAAACCCGCGCCCAGGGCGCCCGCCGCCAGGCCCAGCCAACTGGATGTGCCCGAGCCCCGTTCCTGCTTGGACGGGCCCTGGCCGAAGTACTTCTTCGGGTACGCGGGTGCCGCCGCGGGCTTGATCTCGGCGCCCTTCGCGATCGCGGCCACCGGGTCGATGAAGCCGTACCCGAAGGAGTCGTCGCGGCCGCCGGACGGGGAGTCCTCGGCCGTGTCCTCCAGGAGCCGCTTGATCTGGGCCGGGCCGAGGTCCGGGTGGGCGGCGCGGACCAGCGCCACCGCTCCGGAGGCGAAGGCGGCCGCGGCCGAGGTGCCCCAGCCCTTGTAGTACTCGCGGTCCGGACCCGCCATCACGATGTCGTCGCCGGGGGCGCTGACCGTGGCGTACCAGCGGCGGGTCGAGAACGAGGCGCGCGCACCGTAGCGGTCGACGGCCGTGACGGCGATGACGCCGGGGTAGGCCGCGGGATACGAGATGTGGTCGCCCTTCTCGCCGCCGTTGCCCGCCGAGGCCACGACGACCGCCCCCTTGCTCAGGGCGTACTGGACGGCGGCGTCCTCCCGGGCGTCGGCGTGGGCGGACTCGCTGTCGTCGCCGAGCGACATGTTGATCACGTCGGCGCCGTGGTCGGCGGCCCAGCGGATGCCGTCGGCGAGGGCCGTGCCGCGTGTGTTGCGCGCTTTCGTACGGGACTTGTCGCCGTCCTCGAGGATCACCCGTACCGGAAGGATCTTGGCTTCGGGGGCGATGCCGAGGACACCGTCCGCTCGGCCCTGGCCGTGTCCGTGGCCCGCGATGATGCCGGCCATATTGGTGCCGTGCCGGGCCCAGGCCTTGTCGCCCTGCCGGGCACCGAAGCCGATCATGTCCTTGCCCTTGAGGACGTTGTCCTCGAGGTCGGGGTGCGTGCCGTCGACCCCCGTGTCGAGGACCGCGACCGTGATGCCCCGGCCCTTGGTCGTGGCCCATGCCCGCTCGGCGTCGAGGGCGTCGAGCGCCCACTGCTGGGCGCGGATGGTGTCGGCCTGTGCGGCGGTCGCCGGTAGCAGGACGAGGGCGCCGGTCAGGAGCAGGGCGCCGAGGGAGCGAACCTTCACGAAGCGTCCTCCGTGGCCTCGGCGGCCTTCTTGCGCAAGCCACGCTCGATACGGTCGGCCAGGCCCCGCGCCTCGTGGCCGAGACCGGACTGGGCGGCTGCGCTGGTGGCTCCCTCGGCCATGGCCTTCGCGGCCGGTTCGGGGGCCGGGACCGGCCGGCCGTCCGCGAATCCGGAGACCGCGAACACGACGACGGGCGCGTCGCTGAGCACCGACACGCTCCAGCTGGCCCGCTGCCGGGGCCCGAAGTCCGCGGCGATCGTGCCCTTGACGGGGTAGGTGCGCGGCAGTAGATCGGGGCGGGTGGCGAGGCCTTCCTTCTCGAAGCGGGTGCGCAGCGCGCTCATCGCCTCGGCATCGGCCTCGGTGAACACCATGCCCACCGTGGTGACATAGCTGTGGGTGGCGTCGGTGTACGTGGCGCGGACGAGGCGCTGGCAGCCGGCCGTTTCGAGCGCCTTGTGCAGCAGCGGGTCGAGTCCCGTCGCACAGCCGCTGTCGGGGGCGACGGCGATCCGCGTCCACCGGCGGTCCGCGTCACCGGGTCCCGCGCCTTCGCCTTCGACCGTACGCGGGAAGAGGGTGTCGACCGGTTCGCTGTGCCAGGCTTCCGCGGCGGCGGCGAACACACTCGCGTCGCCGGCGGCCGCACCGGACTCGCCGGTGAGCCAACTCCCGGTTACCGCACCGGTGATGAGCCCGACGCCGAGCACGACGCAGCAGGCCGCGGCGACGATCCGCGGGCGGCTGCGGCCCACCGGGCGCAGCCGGGTGGTGTGGTCGTCGAAGGCGGCGGGCGGTTCGAACACCAGGGGCCGCCCGGCGCCCGGCCCCGGGCTGAGGTCCACGGGCCC
>NZ_JAEIMH010000141.1:0-5542 GCF_016464295.1 Streptomyces sp. N35
GAGACCCGCACCCGCCCCCGGAGACCCGCCCCCGCCCCCGGACACCCCGCCCCAGACACAATGACCCCGTGCGGTACCGAATCCTGGGCGCCACAGAGGCGCGAGACGACGCAGACACAGCCGTGCCCCTCGGAGGCGCACGGCTGCGTGCCCTGCTCGCCGCCCTGGCCCTGCGCGCAGGCCACACCGCGAGCGTCGACGCACTGATCGACGACGTCTGGCACGAGCACCCGCCCCACGACGCCCCCGCCGCGCTCCAGGCCCTCATCGGCCGCCTCCGCCGCGCCCTCGGCAAGGACGCGATCGCGTCAGCTCCCGGCGGCTACCGCCTCACCGCCGACCCGGACGACATCGACCTGCACCGCTTCGAAGCGCTCGTACGGGACGGGCAGTCCGCCCTCGACCACGGCGACGCGGACACCGCGGCCCGCACCCTGCGCGAGGCCCTGGCGCTCTGGCGCGGCCCCGCCCTCGCCGACCTGCCCGACCGCGCGGCCGCCGCCCGCCCCGAGGCCCAGCGCCTGGAGGCCACCCGCCTGCGGATCGAGGCGGATCTGCGGCTCGGGCGCGGGCGTGAGCTCGTACCGGAACTGCGGGAGCTCATCGGCGTGCACCCGTACGACGAGCCGCTGCACGCGCAGCTCCTGCGCGCGCTGCGCGACGCGGGCCGGGGCGCGGACGCGCTGGCGGCGTACGAGGCGGTGCGCCGGATCCTGGCGGACGGCCTCGGCACCGACCCCGGCCCCGAACTCCAGTCCCTGCACGCCCAGTTGCTGACCACAGGTTCATCAAGCACCGGTTCACCCAGCCCCAGCTCACCAACCATCGGCTCACCAACCATCGGCTCACCCAGCCCCAGCTCACCCAGCCCCAGCTCACCCAGCCCCAGCTCAAGCCCCGCCTCACCCAGCCCCGCCTCACCCCACCCCAAGTGGCCGAACCCCGGATCGCTCACCCAGCAAGCCCCGCCCGGACGGGAGCACCCGGACCGCCCCGCTGCCACCGGCAACCTCCGCCCCCGCCTGACCTCCTTCGTCGGCCGGGAACCCGAACTCGCCGCCATCCGTACGGATCTGAAGAACGCCCGCCTCGTCACCCTCACCGGCCCCGGCGGCTCCGGCAAGACCCGCCTCGCGGAGGAGACGGCCGCCTGGCACCCCGCCCCTGCATGGCTCGCCGAACTCGCCCCGCTCGAGCGGCCCGACGCGGTCCCCGGCGCGGTGGTCAGCGCCCTGGGCCTGCGGGACACGGTGCTGCGCACGAGCGAGCTCTCGGTCACGCAGGACGACCCGGTGGCGCTGCTCACCGAGTTCTGCGCGGACCGCGAGCTGCTCCTGATCCTCGACAACTGCGAACACGTCATCGACGCCGCCGCCCACCTCGCCGAGGCCCTGCTCACGCACTGCCCGAAGCTGCGGATCCTCGCCACCAGCCGGGAGCCCCTCGGCGTGCCCGGCGAGTCCGTACGGCCCGTCGACCCGCTCCCGGAAGAGCCCGCCCACCGTCTCTTCGCCGAACGGGCCGCCGCCGTGCTGCCCGGCTTCGACCCGGAGCAACACCGCGCGGCCGTCGCGGAGATCTGCACCCGCCTGGACGGCCTGCCGCTCGCGATCGAACTGGCCGCCGCCCGGCTGCGGTTGCTCACTCCGCGCCAGATCGCCGACCGCCTCGACGACCGCTTCCGGCTGCTCACCTCGGGAAGCCGGACCGTGCTGCCCCGCCAGCAGACCCTGCGCGCGGTTGTCGACTGGTCCTGGGAGCTGCTCGACGAGAAGGAGCGCACCTTCCTGCGCGAGGCCTCTGTCTTCGCCGGCGGCTGGGACCTGCCCGCGGCCGAGGCGGTGTGCAGCGGGGACGCCGCCCTGCTGCTCGGCGCCCTGGTCGACAAGTCCCTGATCGTCGCGGCTCCTTGCCGCCGCGGGGACGAAGGCATGCGCTACCGCATGCTCGAAACCATCCACGAGTACGCCACGGAGCGCGCCGAGGAGGAGCCGGCGACCCGTGCCGAGGCCCGCAGGCGGCACACGGACTACTTCCTCGCCCTCATGGAACAGGCCGACCCGCTGCTGCGCACCGCCGAACAGCTGCCCTGGGTCGGCCGGGTGGAGCGGGACCTCGACAACCTCCGCGCCGTACTGCAGCACAGCGTCACCACCGGCGACGAGCGGACCGCGCTCGAACTCGCCCTCGCCATGGGCTGGTTCTGGTCCCTGCGCAACTACCGCCGCGAGGGCAGCGACTGGAGCGCCGCCGCCCTCGCGCTCGGCGAGGACCCGACGGGCCCGGACGGGAGCCCGACCGGGCCGGAGGCCGAAGCGGACCCGCGCTACTGGCCGCGTATGCGGCTGCGTCTGCTGCAGCTGTTCCTGCTCTCGGACTCAGTGCCCGGCCAGCCCCTGGACGAGCCGCGGGCGCGGGCCGAACTGGCCCTGCTGCGCGAGGTTTTCGGCCGTCCGATCCCGCAGTCCGCCACGTTCCCCGGCCTCCTGTGGCCGTTCGCCACCTTCGTGCTGGACGGCACGAGCGGCGGCCGCGAGGCGATGGAGGCGGCCACCGAGGCCTGGCGCCTGTACGGCGGCCCCTGGGAGATGTGCGTCGCCCTGCTCTTCCGCGCCCATGTCGCCGTCGACACCCGCGGCGGTCTCGGCGCCGTGGACAAGGACCTGGCGGAGCTGAGGACGCTGTCCCGCCAGGTCGGCGACCGCTGGCTCAAGGCCCATGTGTGCACGGCGGTCGGCGAGGCCGCGATGGCCCGTGGCCGCTTCGCCGAGGCGCAGGCGGAGTACGAGGAGGGCCTGCTCCTCGCGTACGAGATGGGCGTGTACGCGGAGGCACCGCTCCTGATCGCCCGGCTCGCCGAGATCGCCTACCGCGCGGGCGATCTGCCCCTCGCGAGGCGGGCCATCATCGAGTCCGACGAGGAGAGCGAGCGCTACGGAGTCCTGGACACCCGCGCGTTCGTCCGCCTGCTCTCCGCGTACGTGGCCCTGGCCGAGGGGAACCTCGAACTCGCCCGTTCCGAGTGGCGTTCGAGTGTCGAGTGGGGTGCACGCGCCACGCCCCCGCCGCAGTTCGAGGCGGGTGTCGCGGAGGCGGACGCGAAGATCACCGCTCTGGAGTCAGGACCGGCGGCCGCGCTGCCGAAGGCGGTGGCCGGGCTGCGCCTGGCCGTGCAGCACAAGTGCTCCGAGCCGGTCCTCGCCACGCTCGCCGAGGTGACCGCCGCCCTCCTGACAGACCTCGACGACCCCCGTGCCACCCGGGTGCTGGCCGCCGCGACCCAGTGGCGTGCTTCGCTCCCCGCCCCGGAACCGGACCGCACGGAGGCCGCCGAGGTCCGCGCGAGGCTGCGGGAGCGACTGGGCAGTGAGGCCTATGAGCGCGAGTGGTCGACGGGGGAGGTCCTGACGCCGGAGAACATCCTGGAGCTGCTCGGCCCCACGCCCGTCAGCGACAACTGATCCGCGACTGCGCCCAGTCCACCAACGCCGGCGAGTCCACCACGGAATGCGGCTCCACCACCAGCCGCAACGTCTTCCGCCCGGTCAGATCCACATGCACCGGCACCGCGGGCTCACCCCCGCGCACCACACCCGACTGCCACAGCCGCACCCCGTCCGCGTACACCGAGAACCGCACCGCCCCGTGCCCGAACGTGAGGTCGTCCACCCCGGCGAACGCGTCGTACGCGGTGCACTCACGGTTCAGATCGATCATCACGGACGAGTACGCGTGGACGGTCACTCCGTGCGCGTACCGCTGCCCGGCGATCCCGAGCCCCTGCCGCTGCCAGATCCAGCTGGACTCCCCGAGGCGCACCTCGGGCTGGGTCCCGTCCCCGAAGAGCCCGTACTGCAACTCGTTGATGTGATACGCCTCCGGGGCCGGCGGTGGCGGCGGAGGGGGAGGCGGCGGCGTCGGCTTGGGAGCGGGCGGCGTCGGCTTGGGGGAAGGCTTCGGCGGGGGCGGAGGAGTCGGCGTGGGCGTCGGCGTCGGATCCGGCGCGACCACCGGCGGCGCGGGCGGCTCGGGCTCCGGCGGCGGCTTGGGCGCGGGCTTCTGCGGCACCACCGGCTGCGACACCGGCGGCGGCTTGGGCTTCGGATCGGCCTTCGGCTTGGGTTCGTCGCCCGCGAGGGCAAGCGCCACCGCGACGCCCGCCGCGACCACTACGGCCGCCGCGATACCGGCCTTCGCCGGCGCACCGAGCCCTTCGCCGGCGGCCGCGCCTCCGGCGGCCGCACCACCTCGGCTGCCCGAGGCGGGCGCCGCGGCACCGGCGCCCGCGGCACCCGCCGCGCCACCGCCGATGAGTCCGGCGACCTTCGCCGTATAGCCCGCGGCACCGAACCAGCCGATGACGGCGACCGGCACAACTCCCGGGATCCCGCTGGCCAGTTCCTTGATCTGCCCGGCGGCGAGCCGGCACTTGGCGCAGTCCTCCATGTGCTTGCGCAGACCGCGCTCGGCCCGCGTCCTCAGCCGCCCGCGCGCATACGCGCCGAGCCGGTCGGCATAGCGCGCGCACTCGTCGTCGTCCGCAAGTGTCACGCTGACATGCGCCTGCAGATACGCCTGCTTGAGCCCTTCACGGGCCCGACTAGCCAGCTGCGCCGTGGTGTTGGTCGAGGTGTGCCCGAACAGCGGGGCGACCGCGCTCAGCGGATCGTCCTCGACCTCGGTGTGCCACAGGACCGCCTGCCACTCCTCGGAGAGGCTGCGGAACGCCTGCATCACCATGGAGCGCTCGGCCTCGTGCATCGCGAGCACGTCGGCGCCGAGGTCGAGTGTGTCGTCGTCGGAGACCTCGGAGGTACGCGAAGCCTGCGTGGCGAACACCGCGAAGTCCTCGACGAGTTGCTCGCGCTTGGCCGACTTGGTCCAGGCCGCCGCGACCCTTCGTACGGTCGTGAGCAGATAAGCCCGTACGGCGTGCTCGGGCCCTGAACCGCCGCGCACCGCCTGCAGCATGCGCGCGAAGACCTCGGAGGTGAGGTCGTCCGCGGTGTGGGCGTCACGGCAGCAGGTGCGGGAGTAGCGGCGCACCGCGTCGGCGTGCCGGCGGTAGAGCTCCTCGTACGCGGAGTCGTCGCCGGTACGCATCCGGGCGATCAACTCGGCGTCGGCGACCGGCGGTTCACCGCCCGCGAGCAGATCGTCGGCGAGCGAACCCACCGGGTCGCGCTGCTGCGGCACCCCGGGCTCGGCCGCTCCGGCGGCCGGAGCCCCGGGCGGGACCTGGGAAGGTCCGCCCTGGGTCGGCACCTGCCCCGGAGGGAGGCCCCCGCGCGCGGGGCGACCGCCCCCCCACGCCGGGCTGCAGAGCCCCGGACGGAACCGGGAAAGGTCCGCCGGGGCCCGGCACCTGCCGAGAAGGAAGCCCGCCGTCCGCGGGCAGCCCGCCCCCGCCGAACGGCTCTTCCTGCCCATCAACGCTCATCGCGCGAAGCCCCCGCATGCACACTCGGTCCCTGAGGGACCGGCCCGGGCGTTTCCCCCCCCGGGCGGGGGGGGGGGGGGGGGGGGGGGCCGGGGCCCGGGA
>NZ_JAEIMH010000141.1:5552-13521 GCF_016464295.1 Streptomyces sp. N35
CCCCCCGTGCCGCCCCCGCCGGGGTCGGGGGGGAAAACCAAGTCCGCCCCCTGACACCGGGAAAGACTGTCACACCAGGGATCTCCACCGACCCCGGATGCACAGCAACCACTCATCCGAGGTGACTTACGGCGGCGTATCACTTGGATTCACTCGTTCGGGGAAGCCTTAACCGGCCATCGGTGCAGGCAAGTTGGCGCAAACCCGAACGTACGGCCGCCTAACGCCCAGGCCGCGACCGCAGCCCTTCGAGCAGGATGTCGAGCAACCGCGCCGAAGCCGCCGCCTGCTGCGCCGCGTCCGGCAGCGAAGGCGCCGCCGTGGCGATCACGAGCAGAACGTCCGAGACGGTCACATCCCCGCGCAGCTCACCCGCCGCCCGCGCCCGCTCCACCAGCTGGCCGACCACCTCGAGCAGCGCCGCCGCCCCGGAGTCGTCCGCCTCGTCGGCGGGTGTCCCGCGCTGTTCCACAAGCCGCAGATCGGGCCCCGCGGCCGACTGCCGCTGCTGCGGCACCCGGGCATCGGCGAACTCGTCGGCCGAGCTCGCCTCGTCCCCCTCCTCCGCCACCCCGACCCGCAGCACCTGCGGCGGCAGCAGCCGCCCGGCGCCCGAGGCCACGGAGGTGCGCAGGAAACGGGACAGCGCCGACCACGGCTCGTCCTCCTGGCCGAGAGCGGTGCGGGCCTGGTCGGTCAGCCGGGCCGTCTCCTCCTCGGCAATGCGTCGTACGAGCACGTCCTTGCTCGGGAACCGCCGGTAGACGGTGCCCACGCCGACCCGTGCCCGCCGCGCCACGTCCTCCATGGGCGCGCCGTAGCCCAGCTCGCCGAACACCTCGCGCGCGGCACGCAGAACGTGCTCGAGATTGCGCTGGGCGTCGACCCTGAGCGGTGTCGTACGGCCGCCGTCGGCGCCGCGGCGTATCGCCCCGTCGCCCACCACAGCGGTCGTCGCAGAAGATGGGGCGGCAGAAGCAGAAGCCGCGCCCCAACGTGAATCACGCATGTGCATAACCGTTCCCCCGGTAATGACGTCTCCCCCCGGAGACTCTCCCCGCCTTGTCGATCGGTGTGCGCGGACTGTCCGCGAACCTGACGCGCCGCGCCGCTCGCCCCCTGCTCGCGAACCATGCGCATCGCGCCTGAAGTCGTACACCCCCCACACCCCGACGACACACGAACATAGTTGAGCCGGGGTCAATTCAGAAGGGGCCAGTTCCGCACGGAGCGCCCCCCGATCGGAGTACGCACCGGTCCGTCCCTGTTTCGCCCTGCGCGCCGGTCGCTTCGGCTCCTCGTTGACCTGCGCATTTTTCCAACGCGGGCCGCCCGCGGGGGCCGCGCCGGACGGTCACACCTTTTGCCGGGCCTGTGGACAAACCCGTGACGCGGGTGCCTCATGGGATGGTGACGGCTGATTCCCGCGGGACGACCCCCGCCCCCCAAGCGCGCATCCTCGTCATCGGCGGGGGCTATGTCGGTCTGTACACCGCGATGCGTCTGCAGAAGAAGCTCGCGGCCGAACTGAAGGCGGGCACGACGGAGATCGTGGTGGTCACGCCCGAGCCGTACATGACCTATCAACCCTTCCTGCCGGAGGCGGCCGCGGGCTCCATCTCGCCCCGCCATGTCGTCGTCCCGCTGCGCCGGGTCCTCAAGCACTGCCGGATCGTCATCGGCGAGGCCAAGTCCATCGACCACGCCAAGCGGACGGCCACCCTCACCACCCTCGCCACCGAGGAGGAGGGCACGGGCCCGATCGAGATCTCCTACGACGAGCTGGTGCTCGCCCCCGGATCGATCTCGCGGACGCTGCCGGTCCCGGGTCTCGCGGAGTACGGCATCGGTTTCAAGACCGTCGAAGAGGCCATCGGTCTCCGTAACCACGTCATCGAGCAGATGGACATCGCCTCGTCGACCCGCGACCCCGCCGTCCGCGCCGCCGCTCTGACGTTCGTGTTCGTCGGCGGTGGCTACGCGGGTGTCGAGGCGCTCGGCGAGCTGGAGGACATGGCGCGGTACGCGGCCCGGTACTACCACAACGTCAGTGCCGAGGACATGAAGTGGATCCTCGTCGAGGCCTCCGACCGGATCCTGCCGGAAGTCGGCCCTGAGATGGGCAAGTACACGGTCAGCGAGCTGCGCCGGCGCAATATCGACGTACGCCTCGAGACCCGCCTCGACTCCTGCGAGGACCGGGTCGCGGTGCTCGACGACGGCTCGCGTTTCCCGACGCGCACCCTCGTATGGACCGCGGGCGTCAAGCCGCATCCCATCCTCGCCGCGTCGGATCTGCCGCTGAACGAGCGCGGCCGCCTCAAGTGCACCGCCGAACTCACGGTGGAGGGCGCCCCGCACGCCTGGGCCGCCGGCGACGCGGCCGCCGTACCGGATGTGACCTCAGAAGACGGCAAGGAGTGCGCCCCCAACGCACAGCACGCGGTGCGCCAGGCCAAGGTGCTCGGCGACAACATCGTGGCCTCGCTCAAGGGGCAGCCGCTCACGAAGTACGCGCACAAATACGCGGGTTCGGTCGCCTCGCTCGGCCTGCACAAGGGTGTCGCGCACGTCTACGGACGCAAGCTGAAGGGCTACCCTGCGTGGTTCATGCACCGCGTCTACCACCTCAGCAGGGTCCCGACCTTCAACCGCAAGGCCCGGGTCCTGGCGGAGTGGACCCTGTCGGGCCTGTTCAAACGCGAGATCGTCTCCCTCGGCTCCCTTGAGCATCCGCGCGCGGAATTCGAACTCGCGGCCGGAGGCAAGCCCCCGAAGGAGTCGTCCTGAACGGATCGAGGAACTCCGTCCCCCGGGCCGGCGTCTGACGGGTGTCGGTTGACGGGTGTCGGTGCCGACGGCCGGATGTCAGTCCGGTCGGCCAGACTGACCGAGCGTCCGGACGACCGACAGCCGGCATCCGCCGGGACCGGCCCCACCGGTCCGGTGACCTGGACCGACCCCACCGGTCCGGTGACCCGGACCGACCACACCAGACCGAGCGGCGCGCCCTGGCCCCCAGGGCCTGCCGCCACGACCAAGGGCACCACGCCCCGACGACCTCCATGAGGCTTCCCTCCGTGAACTTCACGCGCTGGAGCGCCAGGCTCCCCGGTACGCAGCGCCGCGCCGCCGCGCGGTCCGACGACCGGGGTTCCGTGCCCGCCGCCCGAGCCGAGCACGGCTCCGATGCGCCGACCCCCGACGTGGAGGATCTGCCGGTGCGCGAGATCCTCGACCGCATCACCGGCCTCGTGGTCCTGGTGCACGGCCCCGAGCACCGCATCGCCTACGTCAACGAGTCCTACGCCGCCGCCTTCGGCCCCCGCGAGACCGGCGCCCCTGCCGAGGACGCGCTGCCCGAACTGCGCGAGCTGGGTCTGCTGCCCCTCCTCGACCAGGTGCTGCGCAGCGACAAGCCGCGCACGGTGAAGTCCCGCAAGATGCCCTCGGGACGCTCGTACACCTTCACCTGCACACCCCTCACGACGTCCGAGGGCAGCGGCGTGCTCGTCTTCGCCGCCGATGTCACCGACCACGCGGACGCGGCCGAGCGGCTGCGCGCGAGCGAGCGCCGCCACCGCGAGGCCGCCGTCACGCTCCAGCGCTCCCTGCTCCCGCAGAAGCTGGAACAACCCGACGACCTGCGCATCGCCGCCACCTACCAGCCCGGCGGCGCGGACGCGGCGGTCGGCGGCGACTGGTACGACGTGATCACCCTCGGCGGCGGCCGCACCGCCCTCGTCATCGGCGACGTGATGGGCCGAGGTGTCCGCGCGGCCGCCGTGATGGGCCAGCTCCGCACGGCCGTCCGCGCCTACGCCAAGCTCGACCTGCCTCCGCACGAGGTGCTCCAGCTCCTCGACGGCCTGGCCTCGGACATCGATGCCAGCCAGATCGCCACGATGGTGTACGCGATCCACGACCCCCACGAGGCCCGGCTCACGTACGCCTCGGCCGGACATCTGCCGATCCTCGTACGCGATGAACTCGGCGCCCTGCACCGGGCGGAGGAACCCACCGGACCCCCGCTCGGCACCGGGGGCTGGCTGCACGCCTCCGGCACGATGGACTTCCCGCCCGGCTCCACCGCCGTCCTCTACACCGACGGCCTGGTCGAGCGCCGCAGCGAGGACATCGACCACGGCGTCGACCAGCTCGAACGCGCCCTGGCCGGCGCCACCGGCACCCCTCAGGTCATCTGCGACCGGCTGCTGCGCGCGCTCAACGTCACCGCCGACCACGACGACGACGTGGCCCTGCTCGTGCTGCAGAACCCCGAGCACACCGGCTCCGACGCCGAGCTCTTCCGCGGCGCCTCGCTCGACCTCCTCGGCGGCGTCGAGGCCGCACCCCGCGCCCGCGCCTTCGCCACCGGCGTCCTGGCCAGCTGGCGCTTCCCGGCCGAGCTCTGCGAACTGGGCGTCCTGGCCGCCAGCGAACTCGTCGCCAACTCGCTCCAGCACGGCACCCCGCCGATGCGCCTGCGCCTGCGCCGCACCGACCGCCGCCTGATCATCGAGGTCACCGACGGCGACGACCACCTGCCCCTGCGCCGCCGCGCGGAGCCGGTGGACGAGGCGGGCCGCGGCATCGCGATCGTCGCCACGATCGCCTCATCCTGGGGCTCCCGCCGCACTCCGGGCGGCGGCAAGGCGGTCTGGTGCGAGTTCACCCTGAAATCCCCCTCTGGTGCGAGTTCACCCTGAAATCCCCCTCCACATCCCCCTCCACGTCCATCTCCAGCCGGTCCGGCAAACCCAGCCCCTGCGGCGATTGAGCAGATCCGAACGAAGTTCGGATGAAGGGGTCCGGGGCGAAGCCCTGGTTTCGGGAAGGGGCGGGTAGGGGAAAGTTGCCCGCCGCAGGCGCAACCGGCCCGCACTCGACAGCGAGACCGCACCGCACCCGCACCCCCACCCAAGGGGTGCCGCCCAAGCCACCCACAGGCATAGCCTCCGGGCATGGGTTTCCTCGACCGCCTCAGCTCCCCCGAATCCGCCGGCGTCCAACGCGGCATCCGCCAGGCCCAGTCCTTGCTCCACGAGGACCGCCCACAGGAGGCCGAGACCCTGCTACGCCAGGTCCTCGACGTATCCGACAAGGCACTCGGCCCCGCCCACGAACTCTCGGCGACGGCCCGGGTCGTCCTCGCCACGGTCCTGTACGCACAGGGCCGGTACGAGGAGGCGGAGAACGAGGCCCACGACCTGGCGGCCCACCGCGCCCAGCGCCCCGACGACCAGCTGGCGCTCGCGGCCCTCGCCCTGTGCGCCCTGGCCGTACGCGAACAGGGCGACCCCACCGAGGCCCTGCGCCGCCAGGACGAACTGCTCCCCTTCTACGTACGCATCCACGGCCCCGAACACCCGCTCACCCTGAAGCTCCGCGCGGACCGCGCCCACACCCTCAACCGCCTGGAGCGCCACGACGAAGCCGCGGCCGAATGCCGGGACCTCCTTGCGCTCGCGGCGGCCAGCAAGGAACCGACCGCCGCCGCTCTGGCCCGCAAAGCAGAAGACGGACTGGCCGCCGCACAGGCGGGCCAGTCCGTCTCGTAGAACCGCACAGCGGACCCGGCAATCAGACGGCCACGGCCTCCGGCGCCCGCAGAGATCCGATCTCGACGTCTGCCTCTGCCTCCGCCTCGGCCCGCGCCTTCGCCTGAGCCGCCTGCCGCACCGCCCACGGATTGTTCTGCGCCGGCGTCAGCTGCTCGCCGAGCTTCACGGCGAGCAGCGTGATGCCGAGCGAGAAGACGATGAACGTCAGGATGTACGGGGCGTGCAGCTGCGCACCCATCGGCCCGCCGATCGCCGGACCGACCGCCAGGGCCAGTTGCTTGACCAGCGCGAAGGCCGAGTTGTACTGCCCGACCCGCCCGTCCGGCGCCAGATCCGCGACCAGCGGGGCGACGGTCGGCGACAGCATCGCCTCACCGAGACCGAAGAGCGCGTACGTGGAGATGAACGCGGCGGTCGCCATCGCCTGGCTGCCGTGCCCGAGCCCCGCGTACCCCGCGAAGATCCACGCGACGGCCCAGAGCAGACCGACGGCCGCGATCACCTTCGACCGCTTCCGCCGCTCGACGAACTTCAGGACCACGAACTGGGCGACGACGATCGCCCCGGTGTTGGCCGCCAGCGCGAAGCCCAGCGTCGACGGGGATATCCCGGCCGCCTCCACGCCGTACGCGGAGAGCCCGGACTCGAACTGCCCGTAGCAGGCGAAGAACATCACGAAGCCCAGCGCACACAGCTGCACCATCGCGCGGTGCTTGAACAGCTCCCGCATGCCGCCCTTGGCCTGCGGCAGCGCATCGGCGATCCGCGCCTGGCGCGGCAGCTTCACGGTCGCCATCACGACCACGAGCAGCAGGAACATCGACGCCTCGATGGCGAACAGCAGCGTGAAGTCGCTCGGCCGCTCGTGCTTGACGATCTGGCCGCCGATCAGACCACCGACACCGAGTCCGAGGTTCTGCAGGAAGAACTGCGTCGCGAACGCCCGTGTACGGGTCTCGGAGGTCGAGCACTCCACGATCATCGTGGCGAGCGCCGGCTGCATCACGGCCTGACCCGCACCGAGCAGCGCGGCCGAGACGATCACCAGCTGCGGGGTGTTCGCGAGCCCCAGGCTCATCGCGCCGATCGCGGCGGTGACCAGAGCGGCCATGAGCACCGGCAGCGGACCGCGCCGGTCGACCGCACGCCCGGTGAAGGGCAGCACCACGAGGGCCGCGACCGCGAACACGGCGAGCACGAGACCCGCCGTGGTCGCACCGAGCTCCCGCACCTGCGCCACGTAGACGTAGAGGAACGGGACGGTGAAGCCGAGGCCGAACGCGCTCAGCGCGTTGCCCACGTGGATCCGCCGCATCGCGGCACCCATCGCCTGGGTCACTTCTCACCTGCCTTCAAGGGAGGCCTTCAAGCTGAAGACTTCAAAGCTAAACTTAGGAGCTAAAGAGTAAACATCGAAGGCCTTAAGTGCAAAGTGAAGCCGTGCCATACTCCGAGGCATGCCTGACAGCGACGGCACCACCGCACCGGCGAACGAGCCGACGCTCGACGAACAGATCGCGGCCTACCAGCGCGAGTTCGCCGACCTGGACCCCCAGGTCGAGCAGATCGTCTCGGCCCTCGGCCGCCTCAACCGGCGGATGAACGTGGCGTACGGCAGGCAGACCGCGACCCTCGGCATCAGCAACGCCGAGTGGGAGGTCCTCAAGGCCCTGGTCCTGGCCGGCCAGCCCTATCGCATGGGCCCCGGCGACCTGGCCAAGCAGCTCGGCCTCACCCCGGCCGCCATGACCCACCGCATCGACCGCATGGTCGCGGAGGAACTGGTTACCCGTGACCGTGACGAAGCGAATCGCGTACGCGTGATCGTCGGACTCACCGACGCGGGACGGCAGAAGTGGCTGGACGCCATGGAGCTGGCCACGGCCTTCGAGGAGGACCTGCTCCAGGACCTCTCCACGAAGGAGCGCGGCGTCCTGGGCGAGCTGCTGACCCGCCTCCTGGTCCGCGTCGAGAGCTGAACAAGATCGCTTAGCGCGGGGGTTGACACGACCCCGAAGGATCCGTAAGGTTCTTCGGGTTGCCACGGAGCCGGAACGGTTCTGCGGCAGCCACTCTCGCCGCTCACAGCGGCAACCCACAACACATGCACGATTCCTCTGGGATCGAATTCTGTGCGCCTTCGTGCGCCCTAATTCAATTCAATGGGACTCGATCGGCTCGATTATGAGCCGGCCGGAGAATCGGCTAAGGTTCTGGGAGTCGGAACGGCCCAACAGCCGCAAAGACAACCCGAGTTGACCGGGAATCAGGCCCGAAAGGATCTGATAGAGTCGACACCGCCGGAAGGGAAACGCGAAAGCGGGAACCGGAAAGCACCGAGGAAATCGGGCCCGAAAGAGTCTGATAGAGTCGGAAACACCGAAGGGAAGCCCGGAGGAAAGCCC
>NZ_JAEIMH010000142.1:0-13363 GCF_016464295.1 Streptomyces sp. N35
ACGGTACGAAACCGTCGGCCCCCGCCCGTATTGCCGCGTCAGCCCCGGGGATCGGCCCGGGCGGGCGTCAGCCTGAGCGGTCAGCCCGAACGGTCAGCCGAAGAACGGAATCTTGAACTCGGGCAGCTTCGTCCCGGCCGGCAGCTTGATGCTGGACGGGTCGAGCGGCTTGGCGACGAGCTTGATCGCGGCGTCCAGGCTGAGCGCGCTCACGATGTTGGCCACCGCGGTGTTCACCAGGGAGATCGAGGCCAGGACCTTGTCCGTGTCCTTCTTCTCGATGGCGTCGACCAGGGCGCTCGCCTGAACGGCGAGACCCGCCATCGCCGCGTCCAGCTGCGGGACATCCTCCGGCGCGGGCGCCGAGGCGAGCGCGCGGTCGAAGGCCGCACGGTAGGCGGCGGTGTCGACCGGGCCCTGCTCGGCGGCGGTGACCAGCTCGTCCGCGGTGGTGAGCACCGCGCGCAGCATGTCCTCGTACGCGGCCTGGAGGTCGGCCGGAACGGCGGCACGCACCGGCGCCTGGGCGACGGCGGCGTAGGAGGCACCCGCGGTACCGAGGACGACGGCGCCCGCGAGCACCGCGCCGATGAGGGCGCGGGCGGTGGTGTGCTTGTGCATGAGGGGGGTCCCTTCCGGGGTTCTTGGTCGAGCGGGTTGGGGGAACGGGCCGGCCCTGACCACAGCCTGTGACCCACCATGACGCTCCGCAACCGCACTGGTCCGAACAGGAGTGCCCGGCCCTGGCCGGAGCCCGCCGGAACACCGGCGCCCCGGCGGACGTTCTTCCGTGTGCCGAACCCGAAGACGTGACCGCAACAGAGGGAGTCGTTTGTCATGGCACTCAGCCGCGAAGAGCGCGAGCAGTTCCTCTCCGAGCCGCACGTGGCCGCCCTGTCCGTCGACGCGGGCGACGGACGGGCGCCCCTGACGGTGCCGGTCTGGTACCAGTACGCGCCCGGCGGCGACATCTGGATCCACACCGGCAAGGGCTCGCGCAAGCATCAACTCATCGAGAAAGCGGGCCGGTTCACGCTCATGATCGACCGTCTCCAGCCGACCGTCCGCTATGTCTCGGTCGAGGGCCCGGTGATCTCCACGGTCCCGTCGGCCCGCGAGCACCTGGTCGAGATCTCCGCGCGCTATCTGCCGGCCGAAAAGGTCGACGGCTACGTGGAGTTCGCGGAGAAGAACCACGGCGAGGCGGTCATCATCACGCTGCGCCCTGAGCACTGGGTCTCCTCGGACCTGGGCGCGTTCTGAGCTCACGGGCGGGTGCGACGGCCCGAGGTGCCCGGGGTATCCGGGCGTCCGGGCGTCCGGGCGTCCGGGCGTCCAGGCGTCCAGGCGTCCAGGCGTCCAGGCGTCCAGGAGCGTATGAGAATCCCCGTATGACGTCGTACGAGGGACACGCACCGCAAGAGGCCGCCGCACCCGCCGCCGGGCACCCCACGGCCGAGGAGTTCACCGGGCTGCTCCGGGCCCAGCGCGTCTGGGACATCGAGCTGCCGGCCTTCGACCCGGCCGCGGCACCCGACGCGCCGCTGCCCCTGTTCCGCCGCTGGTTCGCCGAGGCCGTCGCCGCGGGGCAGAGCGAGCCGCACACGATGCAGCTGGCCACGGCCGACGCGGCGGGCCGCCCCGACGTACGCACCCTGATGCTGCACGGTGCCGACGAGGCCGGCTGGCACTTCGCCTCGCACGCCACCAGCAGCAAGGGCCGCCAGCTCACGGCCCGCCCCGAGGCGGCCCTGCACTTCTACTGGCCGGCCCAGGCCCGCCAGATCCGGCTGCGCGGCCCGGTCACGCAGGCTCCGTCCGGCGAGAGCCAGGCGGATCTGCACGCGCGATCGACGGGTGCGCTGGCCGCGGCGCTGGTCGGGCGGCAGAGCGAACTCCTCGTATCCCAGGAGGAGTTGGCGCGGGAGTCCGAGGCCGCCTGGGAGCGCGCGCAGGACGAGCCGTCCGCGCCCGTGGCGACATGGACGCTGTACGCCCTGGACCCGGTGGAAGTCGAGTTCTTCCAGGGGGACGCCCGCCGCCGCCACATCCGCCTGCGCTACCGGCGCGAGGGCGACGGCTGGGCCCAAGAGCTGCTCTGGCCGTGAGATCCGGGGAGGCGGACCGTCCCCGAGACCTCAGGCGGACCGCCCCCGAGACCTCAGGAAGCGGGCCGGAACACCGCCACCCGGAACCCCTCCGCCTCCCGGAAGGTGACCTCGAGGTCCATCCCGACCGCGAGGTCCTGCTCCGCGCAGTCCACGACCTCGGTCATCATCCGCGGCCCCTCGGCCAGATCGACCACGGCCGCGGTGTACGGGGTGCGGGTGCCGAAGGGCGGCAGGTCGTTGCGGTGCACGACGGACCAGGTGTAGAGCGTGGCGCGTCCGCTCGCCTCGGTCCAGTCGACGTTCTCGCTCCAGCAGGCGGGGCAGAACTCGCGCGGATAGTGGTGGGTCCGGTCGCAGTCACGACAGTGGCGCACCAGCAGCCGGCCCTCGGCCGCCGCCGCCCAGTAGGGCTCGGTGAAGGCGTCGGGTTCGGGGAGGTCGAACCGTACGGACGAGGCGGGAGCGGAAGAACCGGCGGCCATCAGAAGAGTCCGATCGCGTTGTCGAGGGACCAGGTCTGCCAGGACATGGCGAAGAGCGCGACGAAGGAGATCAGCCCCATCATCGCGTTCTGCCCCTGCTCGGCCCAGTCGTGGATCATCAGGACGAGGTAGAGGAGGTTGAGCAGCAGACCGCCGATCAGCGCGATCGGGGTGAGGAAGCCGACGATCAAGCCGAGGCCGAGGGCGAGTTCGGCGTAGACGACGATGTACGCCATCACCTTGGGCCGGGGCTCGACGACCTTTGTGAACCCGGTCTTCACGAACGGCCACTTGTGCTTCCCGGCCACGTCGGCGGCCCAGGCGATCCCCGTACCGCGCTCGAACCAGCCCTTCTTGTCCTTGTGCCGCCAGCTCTCCAGCCACCACAGACCGAGACCGATCCGCAGTACGGCTGCCCACTCGGCTCCGCTGAGCCAGACCGTGTCCATGCCTGTACACCACCTCACGCGCGAGCCGTTTCTGACGGTACGTCAGTTCAGCGGATGGGGGCGGCTGTGCGCAAGAGGCAGAGACGGATCTCGCAAGGCCGCGAACCGGCGGAGGGGTCTCGCGAACCGGCGGAGGGGTCTCGCGAACCGGCGGAGGGGTCTCGCAAACCGGCGAAGGGGCCTCGCGAACCGGCGGAGGGGTCTCGCAAACCGGCGGATCGGAGCCTCCGTGATCAATTCGCAACCGGTTTGCCGTTTGACCGCGCCCCATCAAGCACCACCCCAATTACGCTCCCGCTCATGGCCGACACGTCTCACACCCCGCCCCCCGGCATGGACCGCACCGAGGACCGCCCCGTCTACATCGTGGGCGGCGGTCCCGGCGGACTCGCCACGGCCGCCGCGCTGCGCGCCAAGGGCGTACGGGCCGTGGTCCTGGAGAAGTCCGACCACGTGGGTGCTTCCTGGCGGCGGCACTACGACCGGCTCCATCTGCACACCACGCGCAAGCTCTCCGGTCTGCCCGGACTTCCCATGCCACGCCGCTTCGGCCGCTGGGTCTCGCGCGACAACGTCGTGCGCTATCTGGAGAAGTACGCCGAGTTCCACGAGCTGGAGATCATCACCGGCGTCGAGATCTCCCGGATCGACCCCGCGCCCGACGGTGCGGGCTGGCTCCTGCACGGCAGCGGCGGCCGCGAGCTGACCGGTTCCGCGGTGGTCATCGCGACCGGCTACAACCACACGCCGCGACTGCCGCAATGGCCCGGACTCTCCTCGTACGAGGGCGAGTTGCTGCACGCGAGCGAGTACCGCAACGCCAAGCCGTACGCGGACCGCGACGTCCTGGTCGTCGGCGTCGGCAACACGGGCGCCGAGATCGCCGTGGACCTCGTCGAGGGCGGCGCCTCGCGCGTACGCCTCTCCGTGCGCACCACCCCGCACATCGTCCGCCGCTCGACGGCGGGCTGGCCCGCCCAGCGCACCGGCATTCTGGTGCGGCGGCTTCCGGTCGGACTGGTGGACCGGCTCGCCGCCCCGATAGCGAAGCTGTCGGTCCCGGATCTCTCCGCGCACGGGCTGCCGCGCCCGGACACGGGTCTGTACTCACGGGTCCAGGAGGGTTCGATCCCGGTCCAGGACGTGGGTCTGATCGACGCCGTACGCAAGGGAGTTGTCGAACCGGTCGCCGCGGTCGCGTCCTTCGACGGCGGCAAGGTGGTCCTCGCGGACGGCTCGTCCCTCGCCCCTGACGTGGTGATCGCGGCGACGGGGTACACACGGGCCCTCGAGCCCCTGGTCGGGCATCTCGGGGTCCTCGACGAGCAGGGCCGTCCGGTGGCCCACGGAGCGGAGACCTCTCCGTCGGCGCCAGGGCTCTTCTTCAACGGGTTCGTCAACCCGATTTCCGGAATGCTCCGCGAAATGGCACTGGACGCGGAACGGATCGCGCGGGCCTTGTCGCGGTGACGGTCCGCGGGGTGGGCTGTCGGCTGCTGGGCTGTCGGCCGGCCGGCCCGACCGCGCTCCTAGCCGCCCGGGCAGTCCCCGCCCACCCGGGGGCCAAGCCCCTTGAACGCTATCGCCCCCCACTGACATCGCACGCAGACGCCCCTTACCTCACCCCACTTACCTCCCCCACCCCCCACCGTCGCACGCCAGTTCTGCCACAGTGGCGTGGCTGAAGTCGCCCCAGTTGCACGTGAGTTCACCCACAGACACGGAGGACGCACATGGCACGTGAAAGATCCAGCCTCACCCGCCGCACGCTGCTCGGCGCAGGAGCAGCGACCGGCGTGGCCACCCTTGCGGGAGTCACTGCGGCACCCGCCACGGCCGCCGCCGCCCGTGACGCCGACGTCGTCATCATCGGCGCCGGTCTAGCCGGCCTCACCGCCGCGCGCGATCTCAAGAAGGCCGGCAAGAACGTCGTCGTCCTGGAGGCCCGTGACCGCGTGGGCGGCCGGGTCCTGAACCTTCAAGTCCCGGGCGGTGGCGTCACCGAGGGCGGTGGCGAGTTCATCGGGCCCACCCAGGACCGGATGAAGGCGCTCGCCGACGAGGTCGGTGTCGGGACGTTCCCCACGTACAACACGGGCAAGAACCTGCTGCGCAAGGACGGCAGGAACACCCCGTACGCCACGGACGGTCTGCTCGGGGCCGTCCCGCCGATCGACGTGGCCGGGCTCGCCAACGCCGCGGCCGTGCAGGCACTGCTCAACGACATGGCCAAGAAGGTCCCGGTGGGGGCTCCTTGGACCGCCGCGAAGGCGCAGGAGTGGGACCAGCAGACCTTCGAGACCTGGCTGCGGCACAACGCGATCGTGCCCTCGGCGAAGTTCCTCTTCGACGTGGCCTGCGCCTCGGTCTTCAGTGCCGAACCCCGTGAACTCTCGCTCCTGTTCGTGCTGTTCTACATAGCGGCGGCGGGCAACGAGTCGAACCCGGGCACGTTCGAGCGCCTCACCGAGACGGCGAACGGCGCCCAGGCCATCCGCTTCAAGGGCGGCTCCCAGCTCGTGCCGGTCAAGCTGGCCGAGACGCTCGGCGACAGCGTGGTCCTGAACGCGCCCGTGCGGCGCGTGGCCAAGGACGGCGCCACGTACACGGTGACCGCCGACGACATCACGGTTCGCGCGGGCCGGGTGATCGTGGCTCTCGCGCCGCCGCTCGCCGCCCGTATCGACTTCGACCCGGTCCTGCCCGCCGCCCGCGACCAGCTGGCTCAGCGCCTGCCCATGGGTTCGGTCGGCAAGGCGATCGCGATCTACGACCGGCCGTTCTGGCGCGACGCCGGCCTCAACGGCCAGGCGCTCAGCGACACCGGCATGGTCCGCTCCACCTTCGACAACTCCCCCGAGGACGCCTCGTACGGCGCCTTGATGGGCTTCATCGAGGCGGACCAGATGCGGGCCCTGAACGGGGCGAGCGAGGCCGAGGTGAAGGCGGCGGTCCTCAAGGACTACGCCACGTACTTCGGCGAGAAAGCCAAGACCCCGACCGCGTTCCTGCTCCAGCGCTGGGACAACGAGCGCTTCACGCGCGGCGGCCCGGTCGCGTACGCCCCGCCCGGCGTCCTGACCGCGTACGGCCCCGAACTGCGCCGCCCCGTCGGCGGGATCCACTGGGCGGGCACGGAGACCTCGACGTACTGGATGGGCTACATGGACGGTGCCGTGCGCTCGGGCGAGCGGGTGGCCAAGGAGGTTCTGGCGGTGCTGTGACCTCGCAGTCCGCTCACGCGGGGCGCCCGGTCGGGGTATCTCTCGGCCGGGCGCTGTGCGTTACCGGGTGTGGGCCGGGTCAGACCTTGGTCCCCAGCGCACCGGCGCCATCCCCCAGCACCCGCTCCAGCGTCGCGTACCCCGCCGGCTCCCACGTCGGCTTGCCGCCGGGGCGGCCGAGGCGGCCGTTGCGGCCGATCGCGATCAAGTTGAGGGCGCGCAGTACGGCCCAGCCGCGGGCCCGGTCGACCGTCGCCGCATCGGCGCGCTCGTAGGCGTCGAAGAACGGGGACGCCGCACCGGCCGGCAGCAGGATCCACGCGGCCGACAGATCCGTCGCGGGGTCGCCCGCGCACATGTCCCCGAAGTCGATGACCCCGGCCAGAGTCCCGTCCCGTACAACGACGTTGGCGGGATGCAGGTCGCCGTGCAGCCACAGCCGCGGGCCCTGCCACGCGGGGGCCCCGAGTGCCTTCTCCCATACGTCCCGTACGGCAGCGGCGTACGGCTGTCGGCGGATGGGCTTGAACCAGGTTTTCACGCCCCGGAGTTGGGCCAGGTGGACGTCACGCGCGGGGTTGGCCGGGGCGTCGTCCGGTGCCTTTTCGTGCAGGGCGCCGAGGAACTCCGCCAGGAGCCCGGCGGAGGAGGCATCCGTGACCGGCGCCCGGTCTGCGGGCTCGCCCTCGACCCACCGCACGACGGACCAGGTGTGCCCGAACAGCTCGGACGGCTCACCGGTCCGTACGGGGACGGGCGTCGGCAGCGGCAATCGCGAGGCGAGCTCCGGCAGCCATCTCTGCTCCGCCCGCAGCAACTCCGGCGCCCGCTCGGTCCGCGGCATCCGCACGGCCAGCTCGTCCCCGAGCCGGAACTGCTGGTTGTCCCAGCCCCCGACGACCTCCCGCAGCTCGAGCTCCGCCAGATCGGGGTGCTGCTCCCGCAGCAACGCCCGCACGAGCTCGGTCTCGTACCGCACCTCGTCCACCACAACGCCTCCCTCTACGCTCAACGCGCGCTCACCGAGTCCCCGCCTCTGCCCCCGCCCCGCCCCGTCCCCGTCTCTGGAGGACCGTATGAAGCCTGACGACCCGTACCGGAGGGCTTGGCGGGACTTCATTCTGGCGTTCCTGACCTTGTACCTCCTGATAGCCGTGTCCCTGCTGCTCACCGGCGCCTCCGCGGGCCGGGCCTGGACCGCTCCCCTGGGGCTGACTGCTCCCGGGCTGGGGATCGCCTTCGTCATCTACCGCAGGCGTCCCGGGCCCTAGGTGTACGGGCCCTGGGTGTGCGGACCCTAGGTGTACGGGTCCTCAGGACCCCTCCGGCCGCAGCGCCCCGAACCGCACGTCGCGCCACAGGGCGCGAAGCGGCGTGTCATCTCCCGCCGCCAGGTGATCGTCGGGAACGGACCAGGACTTGACCGGTGTGGTGGCGGCGGTCAGCGGCGGCCAGCCCGGGTCGCCCGTCGTCGCGAAGGCCGCCCAGGCGTGGAGCATCCGGGCGGACAGGGCACGGTCGTCGGCATCGGGGGCGCCGCCGATGAGGAAGTCGGCGCCCACGGCGTCCAGGTTGCCGAAGGCGAACGGGACGTCGGCGGTGTGCCAGGGGCGGGCCGGGCCGCGTCGGCGGGTGAGGCGGGAGGCGTAGGCGCGGCCGCCGGCGCGGGCGTGCTGTTCGGCGAGGCGGGTGGTGTACTCGGCGAAACATGCGTCGCCGGAGAGCGCCAGGTAGCGGTCGAGCGCGGGGGCGTCCGGCATCAGCTCCCGGTAGCCGTCGAGGATGCGGGGCGGGAGGGTCAACGCGGCGGCGAAGTCGGCCAGTTCGGGCTCGGTGGCGACCTCCCGTATCGCCCCCACCGCATGCAGGAACCAGGCCTCCTCCAGCGCGTGGCACACCAGGAGATCCACCTCGCGCGCCGCCCCGGACGCGAGGGCATCGAGCGGGGTCGCGGGCAGCACCTCGCCGTCGACCACGGGCTGGAAGATCACGGGGTTGTACGCCTGGACCGCCGCCACCGGGTCGGTGCCGCACCGCGCGGCCACCTGGTCGGCAGCCGCCACCAACGCGGCGGGCGGCAGGGACAGCAAGCCCTCCGCGGTCGGCGGGACGCCGGCCTCGCGGGCGATCCTCGCGGTGACGGCCGCGGCGAGTTCGGGGGCGTAGAAGACACCGGGGACGCTGTGGGCGATGACCCGTCGGAAGAGTCCATGGGCCGGCTCCATGGCCATCATGCAGACGGCCGCACCCGCGCCGGAGGAGTGCCCGGCGACGGTGACGTTGCCGGGGTCGCCGCCGAAGGAGGCGATGTTGTCGCGCACCCAGCGCAGTGCGGCGAGCTGGTCCAACAGGCCGCGGTTGTCGGGGAGTCCGGGGACGTGACCGAACCCCTCGAAGCCGATCCGGAAGGTGCAGCTCACGACGACGAGGCCGGCGCGCGCTAGCGCCGCGCCGTCGAAGTGGGGCTCGGCGGAGGACCCGAAGGTGTACGCGCCGCCGTGGATCCAGAACAGGACGGGCAGCGCGCGGGCCCTCTCGGGCACCCACACGTTGACGGTGAGGATGTCCTCCTCCCCGTCCCGCCACACGGGTGCTCCGGGCAGCTCGGCCGACTGCGGCGCGATGGGCCCGAAGGCGGTGCACTCCCGCACGCCGCCCCACGGGGGCGCGGGCTCCGGCTCGCGGAACCGCAGGGATCCGAACGGCGCGTCCGCGTAGGGAATCCCGAGCACGGCGGTGACGCCGTCGACGGGTTCCCTGCCCCGTACGCGGCCGCTCGTTGTCCGGTACTGCGATGTCACGTCGGTCCAGCCTTTCCGGGAGCGCACGGCGCGCACCGGAGTGGATCATGCCGTACGGGGAGGGCTGCCCAGGGGGCGCCAGCGAGCGGGCGCCGGTGCGGGGCACGGTTCGGCGGGAAGGGCAGGGCACGGTTCGACGCGAAGGGCGGGGCACGGTTCGACAGGAAGGGCAGGGCACGGATCGAGCCACTCCGGAGCGAGATCGCGATCTTCTCGTACGGCGAGGTCTGGCCGCCTCCGAAGCCGGGTACGGAACTCCCGACCCGCCCCCGAAGCCGGGCAGGCAACCCCCGCCCCAACCCATCCGCCCCCCTTCCCGTGCCGTTCTCGTGCAGATTCCGGTGCAGACCTGTTCCTGACGGAGCGTCAGTTCAGTAATCTGACTACGCGTCAGTTCTGTTGGCCGTAGTCAGGACGTAACTCAGGAGGCGGGCGTCAGCGATGCTTGGATCGACTCACGGCACCCTCACCACCGACTCCCGCCCGGCCCGTGTCGTGGCCTGCGGCGAGCGCCCCACGCCGGCGGTGCACAGTGTCGCGGGCCCCCCTGGGGCCTCCGACCTGGATGTCAGCGGCCGCCCGTTGCACGCGGACGTGCCCGACCTGGACAAGTTCTTCCGCCCCGAGTCGGTCGCCGTCATCGGCGCCTCCGACGCCGAGGGCCGCCCCAACACCGGTATCACCAAGCAGCTCATCGCGTGGGCCGAGCGGGTCGGCGCGCGGCTGCACCCCGTGCACCCGACCCGGGAGTCCGTCTTCGGGATACCGTGCGCGCCCTCGGTCGCGGACCTGCCCGAGCCGGTGGACCTGGCCGTACTCCTGGTCGGCAATCCACTCCCCGTCATCGAGGAACTCGCTGAATCCAAGGTGAAGTTCGCGGTCGCCTTCGCCTCCGGCTTCGCCGAGACCGGCGAGGAGGGCGCCCTCGCGCAGACCCGCCTCACGGCCGCCGTCGAGCGCTCCGGCATCCGGCTGCTCGGCCCGAACACCAACCTCAACGCCTTCGAGAAGTTCCGCGACGACCTCGACGGACCGGCGATCGCGCTGATCACCCAGTCCGGTCATCAGGGCCGCCCGGTGTTCGCGATGCAGGAGATCGGCGTACGGCTCTCGCACTGGGCCCCGACCGGCAACGAAGCGGACCTGGAGACCTCGGACTTCCTCTCGTACTTCGCCGAGCAGCCCGAAGTCGGCGCGATCGCCTGCTACATCGAGGGCCTCAAGGACGGCCGCTCCTTCCTGCTCGCCGCCGACCGCGCCGCCCAGCGCGGCGTTCCGGTCGTCGCCGTCAAGGTGGGGCGCACGGAGGCCGGCGCCAAGATGGCCGCCTCGCACACCGGCAAGCTCACGGGCGCGGACGATGTGGTGGACGCGGCGATGCGCCAGTTCGGCGTCATACGGGTCGACGGACTCGACGAACTCCAGGACGTGTCCGCCCTGTTGGCGCGCGCCCGCAAACCGCAGGCCGACGGTGTGGTCGTCTACTCGATCTCGGGCGGTACGGGCGCCCACTTCTCGGACCTCGCGACCGAGGCGGGGCTCACCCTCCCCACCTTGTCCCAGGCCAAGCAGGACGAGCTGCACGAGTGGATCCCCTCGTATCTGAACGTCGCGAACCCCGTCGACAACGGCGGCCACCCGGTGGGCGACTGGCGCGGCCGGAAGATCATCGACGCGATTCTCGCCGACCCGTCCGTCGGCGTCCTGATCTGCCCGATCACCGGCCCCTTCCCGCCCATGAGCGACAAGCTCGCGCAGGATCTGGTGGACGCCGCCGAGCAGACGGACAAGCTCATCTGCGTCGTCTGGGGTTCGCCCGTCGGCACGGAGGAGGCGTACCGCAGCACGCTCCTCGGCTCGTCCCGCGTCGCGACCTTCCGCACCTTCTCCAACTGCATCACGGCGGTCCGCGCCTATCTGGACCACCACAAGTTCACCGACGGCTACCGCTCCCCCTTCGAGGAGGCCCCGCGCACCCCGTCGCCGTCCTTCCGCAAGGCGCAGGCGCTGATGCGCCCGGGCCAGCAGCTCAGCGAGCACGCCGCGAAGCAGCTCCTGCGGGCGTACGGGATCCGGGTGCCGCGCGAGCAGTTGGTGACCTCCGCGGCCGCAGCCGTCCGTGCCGCCGGGCTCGTCGGCTACCCGGTCGTCATGAAGGCCTCCGGCGCCCAGCTCGCCCACAAGACCGAACTCGGCCTGGTGAAGGTCGGGTTGACCTCCGCCTCACAGGTCCGCGACGCCTACCGCGAACTCACGGACATCGCCCGCTACGAGGGCATCAAGCTCGACGGGATCCTGGTCTGCCAGATGGTGGAGAAGGGCGTCGAGATGGTCGTCGGCGTCACCCACGACTCGCTCTTCGGGCCGACGGTGACGGTCGGACTCGGCGGCGTCCTGGTCGAGGTGCTGCGCGACGCGGCGGTCGCTGTACCGCCGTTCACGGAGGACCACGCCCGCGCGATGCTGTCCCAGTTGCGGGGCGCGGCGCTGCTCGACGGCGTACGGGGAGGGCCGCCCGTCGACGTCGACGCCCTGGTCGAGGTGGTGCTCAGGGTCCAGCGGATGGCGCTCGAACTGGGCGACGAACTGGCTGAGTTGGACATCAACCCGCTGATGGTGCTGCCGCGGGGTCAGGGTGCGGTGGCGCTGGACGCGCTGGCCGTGTGCCGCTGAGGGGCTGGCGCTGAAGGTCTGACGCTGAAGGTCTGATGCTGAGGTCTGACGCTGAGGTCTGACGTACACCCGTATACGAGAGGGAGCTCCGTGCCCGAGGAACAGCAGCCGGATGACGTCCTGCACGTCGTCGAGAACGGCGTCTCGTGGATCACGCTCAACCGGCCCGAAGCCATGAACGCCGTCACCTGGGACCAGCGCGAGCGCATCATGGCGCTGCTCGCGGCGGCGTCCTCGGATCCCGCGATACGGGCGGTGGTGATCACCGCGACCGGCAAGGGTTTCTGCGCGGGCGCCGACCTGCGCGGCTCACCCGATACCGGGGGTGAGCGGGTGGCCGGCGATGTGGCGCGGATGATCCGCCAGGGCGCCCAGCGCTTCATCGCCTCGGTCATGGACTGCGAGAAGCCGGTGATCGCGGCGGTCAACGGGACCGCGGCCGGCATCGGCGCCCATCTGGCCCTCGCGTGCGATCTGGTCCTCGCCTCGGAGTCCGCCAAGTTCATCGAGGTGTTCGTACGGCGCGGGCTCGTGCCCGACGGGGGCGGGGCGTATCTGCTGCCGCGGCTGATCGGGCCGCAGCGGGCCAAGGAGCTGATGTTCTTCGGCGACTCGGTACCGGCGGCGGAGGCGGAACGCCTCGGTCTGGTCAACCGGGTGGTCCCGGCGGCCGACTTGGAGAAGACGGCCCGCGAGTGGGCCGAACGCCTCGCCCAGGGCCCGACCCGCGCGCTCGCGATGACCAAGCAACTGGTCAACGCCTCCCTGGATGTGGACCGCGCGACCGCCTTCGCGGCGGAGGCGACGGCCCAGGAGATCAACATGACAACCCGGGACGCCAATGAGGGCGTGGCGAGCTTCGTGGAGCGGAGGTCGCCTTCGTACGAGGGCCGCTAGCCGGACAGACCCCTCCCTCCCGGGGGCCGAGCCCTTGAAAGGCTATCGGCCCCCACTGACAACGCAGCGCCGCCGGAGCCACCAGCTCCGGCGGCCTACGCATGCGCGCTCGCCGCCCTTCGCCCCGCCCTCGTAAAGACGACGCGAACAACCCTCCACCCCTTCCAATCTGACGAGGCGTCAGCTTCAATGAGGAACGTGATGGGACACGCAGGGATGGCGGCCACCACCATCCGATACCTCAGGTCCACCGGCGCCCTCCCGGTCGCCGAACCCGTCGAAGCGCTGCCGCGCCCGGATCTACGGGCGGTGGGCGAGGACGAGCGGCTACCGCTCGATCCGGCCGAATTCCGGCGCGTGCTCGGGCACTTCGCCTCCAGCGTCACCGTCATCACGGCCACCGCCGCCGACGGGACTCCGGCCGGCTTCGCCTGCCAGTCCTTCGCCTCCCTCTCCCTCGACCCGCCGCTGATCGCGTTCATGGTCGCCCGCACGTCGACGACCTGGCCGAAGATCGCCGAGGCGGGCTCGTTCTGCGTGAACATCCTGGGCGCGCACCAGGGCGAGCTGTGCCGCGGCTTCGCGGTCAGCGGCGCGGACAAGTTCGCGGGCGTGGACTACGACGCGGCCCCGGTCTCGGGCGCCCCGCGCCTGAACGGCGCCCCCGCCTGGCTGGGCTGCACGGTCCACGCGGTCCACACCGGCGGCGGCCACCTGATCGGCGGG
>NZ_JAEIMH010000143.1:0-13194 GCF_016464295.1 Streptomyces sp. N35
GCGATTAGCTCAGCGGGAGAGCGCTTCCCTGACACGGAAGAGGTCACTGGTTCAATCCCAGTATCGCGCACCGGCAAGAAGCCCCCGGCCTGATCGGCCGGGGGCTTCTTCGTGCTTCGGGCTCACTGAACCGGGCTCAGCGAACCGGGCCAAGGGCGCTCAGGAGGAGAAGAGCATCCGCCCGAAGTTCTTGTTCTTGTGGTGGCCGTGGTGGCCGTAGTGGCCGCCCTGGTTCCCGCCGTGATGCGGGGTCCCCCAGGCCGGGCCGGGCGGCGCCGGGGCGGGGGCCGGCGGCGGAACCTGCTGGGACCACTGGGATTCGAGGCGGGTCAGCGACTCCAGCTCGCCGTAGTCCAGGAATATCCCGCGGCAGCCGCTGCACTGCTCGATCTGAACGCCATTGCGGTTGTACGTGTGCATCGGTGCATGGCACTTGGGGCACTGCATCGTGGGCTCAACTCCTCGCCGGTCGTGACGGTTTCACCGGAATCCTTGCCCGGCTTCGGTCTCCCGCAGACTACTTCGGGGATCTTCAGGTCAACTCGGCGGGTAGCGCGGCAATACGGTCACAGGCCCGCACCACCGTCTCCTCCACCTCGTCGAGCGCTCTGTTCTCGCGTACGGCCTTCGCGACGGCGAGGGCGGCGGTCTGGACGGTGAGGGCCTTGGCGGGCACGTCGAGTGCGGGCCAGGGGTCTTCGTCGGCGGGCACGGCGGGACCGCCGGCCGCGCGGTAGGCGCCGAGGAAGCGGGCCCACTCGTCGGGCAGGAGAAGACCGGCCGCGTACCAGGCGGCGGGTCGGGCGAGGTCCCAGGCGGGGTCGCCGGCGCCCAGGTCGTCGATGTCGATGAGCAGCCAGCGGCCCTCGAGGCGCACGAGCTGGCCGAGGTGGAGGTCGCCGTGGCAGAGCGCCGCGGCATGCGTCAGGGGCGCTTCGGCACGGGCCCAGGCGGGGAGCGCGGCCCAGGCGCGCTCGATGACGGCGGCTGCGGGGTGGCGCGCCGCTTCCCGCGCAGGGGAGAGGGCGGCTCGCATACGGGATACGGCGCGGGCGGCTTTCAGGGGGCCGCGCATGGGAGGGAGGGGCCCCGGCAGTACGTCGACGGGCGTGCTGTGGAGGCGGGCGAGCAGTTCGGCGGCCGCTTCCCAGGGTGCGCGCTCGGGGTGCTCGGGGTCGACGGGGGTGCCGTGCGGCCAGTACGTGAGGGGGCGGCCGTCGCATTCCGTCCGCAGGCTCGGGAGCGGTGCCAGCAGGATGCCCGTGAGCGCCGGGTGTGCGGCGACGGCGAGTTGGACGTCGAGCCGGGCCCTTTCCGTATCGGAGGCGTGGGCTTTGACGACGAGTTCGCCGTGCCGCACCACGGTGCCGTCGGACCGGTCGGCGAGGACGGGGGTGCTGCAGGCGCAGTCCTGCGGCGCCGCGTGCGCCCGCACCCGCGCCGCGGTGCCCAGCGCCCGGACCAGCTCTGCGGACACGGCTCCCCCAAAGGTCGTACGTACTGCGGGCAGGGTACGCGTCGTGCCCCGAGCAGCACACAGCCCGCGCAGCTCCCCAGCTGCGCGGGCCCTTTGTGCCGTCCGCCGCACCCCCGTCCCCACGGGGTTATGGCCGTGTGTCCCCGCCCGGACCGCTCTTCCGGGCCTGGGGCGCCGCTCAGCGCCCCAGCATCACGCCCACGGACGACGCCTGTGTGACCACTGCTTCCCAGCCGCCGAAGACGACGACGAGCAGGGCCGCCAGGGGAAGCACCATGGCCGTGGCCACCAGCGGGTGGCGCCGGCCGGAACGGCTGCCGCTGAACGCGGCATATGCCTTACGTCCCTGCGTGCGGATCATCGCCCGCGCTACCGTGTCCGCCATGGTCCCTCTCCTGTCATGTCTGGCAGCGGCGAGTGTCTGACCTCGGGGGACGAGTGCTGCACTCGCCGCTTGACTTCAAATCTAGGGGCGCGGGCCGCCCCGGTCGTCATGCCCTCGTACCGATTACCGGGCCTCCTGCAGGAGGACCCCCGCGCCCCTTTCGTACTCCCCTGGGTGGAGACGGGGTCCTAGGACTTGGGGTCTTCCCGGAGGGGTCGCTGTTCCTCGGAGGCGTGTTCGCGCGGCACCGGCTGCTCGACCAGCGCGAGGACGCGGGTGGCCATGAAGCGGGCTGTGCGCACCACGGAGCCGCTGCGCGTGACTTCGCTCACTTCGACCACACCCCGGCGTACCGCGGTTTCCACCCGGCGGCCGGCCCGGCTGGCCACCACCTCGTAGGTCCTCGTCGTGTCCCCGGCGTCCACGACTATCTCGACTCGATCGCCCTTCATACGCCCAATCCCCCTTCTGCGACGGCCCGTTGATGAACCGGGCACCCCGAACGGCCCTGGTCCGCAACTTTTCTGACCACTCCTCAAGTCTCCCACCCGGCACTGACAATCGATCTGTCGCCGAAGGCGCGGCCTATGCGCGCGAATGAGCGCGAATACGTAAGCTGTGGCTCGTCATTCATGAGGGCGGCCAGGCAGCGGGGATGGACATGGCGATGATGCGGCTCCGGCGCGAGGATCCGCGGGTCGTCGGCTCGTTCAGGCTCCACCGGAGGCTTGGCGCGGGCGGGATGGGCGTCGTCTATCTCGGCTCCGACCGGCGGGGGCAGCGGGTCGCGTTGAAGGTGATCCGGCCGGATCTGGCGGAGGATCAGGAGTTCCGTTCGCGGTTCGCCCGTGAGGTGTCGGCGGCACGCAGGATCCGCGGCGGCTGTACGGCCCGGCTGGTGGCGGCCGATCTCGAGGCGGACCGGCCGTGGTTCGCGACGCAGTACGTGCCCGGGCCTTCGCTGCACGACAAGGTGGCCGACGAGGGCCCGCTCACGGCGGCCGAGGTGGCCGCGGTGGGTTCGGCGCTGTCCGAGGGCCTTGTCGCCGTGCACGAGGCCGGTGTGGTGCACCGTGATCTCAAGCCGTCCAACATCCTGCTCTCGCCCAAGGGCCCCCGGATCATCGACTTCGGTATCGCCTGGGCGACGGGTGCGTCCACGCTGACCCATGTCGGTACGGCCGTCGGCTCGCCCGGCTTCCTCGCGCCCGAGCAGGTGCGCGGGCAGGCGGTGACGGCGGCGACGGATGTGTTCTCGCTGGGCGCGACCCTCGCGTACGCGGCGATGGGCGACTCGCCCTTCGGGCACGGCAGTTCCGAGGTGATGCTCTACCGCGTGGTGCACGAGGAGGCGCAGCTGCAGGGAGTGCCTGATGCCCTGTCGCCGCTGATCCGGGCGTGCCTCGCGAAGGATCCCGAGGAGCGGCCGAGCACGCTGCAGCTGTCGATGCGGCTGAAGGAGATCGCCTCGCGTGAGGCGCAGTCCCCCACCGACATCCGGCCGCCGGCGCCCCGGCTCGATGTGGACCGGCCGACGGCTCGGGTGGACGAGCGGACGCAGTCCGCTTCGCAGTCCCAGAGCCGTCCCGCCCCCGAGCGTCCGCGCCGGCCCGGTCCCACTCCCCCGCCGTCCGGCGGCGGTGCCAGGCCGCCCGCGGCCCGGCGGGCCCCGGCGCCGCGTGCGTCGCGTCCAGGGACGGGCAACAGGCCTGCGCCGCGCAGTGGTTCGGGACGTCCTGCCCCCCGTACGACGGGCACGGGCCGCCGCGTGCCGGCCAATCCGCGGCTGCTGCGGCAGCGGCTGTTCGTGTTCGTGGTGGTCACGCTGCTGGTGGCGCTGGGGATCGCGGCGGCTCAGGGGTGCCAGGGGCCGGCTCAAGGGCTGCGGCAGATCGGTGGGATGAGTTCCGGGGTGCAGGTCCCGGTGCCCGGTCCGGCGGAAGTCGATCAGGGCTGAGGACGGATGCGTACGGCTGTCGGCGGCGGCTGCGTACCGCAGCCTGACCGGCCTCGTACCACCGCAAGCGCGAAGAAATACGACGAGGGATCCATGGGGCGGGAATGAAGCAGTCCGACGGCGCGGTGGCCGAGCTGGTGGATGACTGGGAGAGCCTGCGGGAGGGGTACTTCCCCGGCGACCGGGACGCGAAGGACGCCTGCGTACTCGACTGTGTGGACGCGCTGACCGCTGCCCGGAGCGGCGGGGATACCGCGCGCGCCGCATTTCACGCGCTCGGGCTGGTCCAGATGTACGGCTATGTGGCCTGGGAGCCCGGGCCCGGTGTCGAGGAACGGGTCGTCGCGGCGCTGCTCGACGTGGTGACCGCCGCGCGCGGGGTCGGCTGTGCGCACGAGGGGCATCCCGGCGAGGACGATGTGGAGTCCCTGCTCGAGCGGTTCCCGGAGGTCCTGCCGCTGATCGTCGACCCGTCGGACGACGGCTGGCAGGGCATCGAGGGCTTCGACGACTCGGACGGCGAGATCGAGGACGGTGCCGCCGCGGCGGCCGTGTGGCGGTGTCCGGTCAACATCGCGGCGTTCGCCCGCGAGGCCGTCCTCAACATCCGCCCGGACGCTGTCGTCTGACGGACGGACTGCGGGTCAGCCCTGCGGCCGGCCTGCCGTCACCGCGTAGAACGCCACGGCCGCGGCGGCGCCCACGTTGAGCGAGTCGACGCCGTGGGCCATCGGGATGCGGACCCATTCGTCGGCCGCCACGAGGGCCTGGGTGGAGAGGCCGTCGCCTTCCGCACCCAGCATCAGTGCGACGCGGTCCATACGGTGCGGGGCCATGTCGTCGAGCGTGGCGGCCTTCTCGTCCGGGGTGAGGGCGAGGAGGTTGAAGCCCGCTTCCCGTACGGTCTCCAGGGACTTGGGCCAGGACTCCAGGCGTGCGTACGGGACGGAGAAGACCGCGCCCATCGACACCTTCACCGAGCGGCGGTAGAGCGGGTCCGCGCAGTCCGGTGAGAGCAGGACCGCGTCCATGCCGAGGGCGGCGGCGGAACGGAAGATGGCGCCGATGTTGGTGTGATCGTTGACCGCTTCCATCACGGCGACGCGGCGGGCCGTCGTGAGGAGTTCCTCGGGGGTCGGGAGCGGTTTGCGCTGCATCGAGGCGAGGGCGCCGCGGTGCACGTGGTAGCCGGTGACCCGTTCGGCCAGCTCGGGGCTGACCGCGTAGACGGGCGCGGGGAGTTCATCGATGACGTCGCGCATGACGTCGACCCACTTGGCGGACAGGAGCATCGAGCGCATCTCGTATCCGGCGTCCTTGGCGCGCCGGATCACCTTCTCGCCCTCGGCGATGAAGAGTCCTTCGGCTGGTTCGCGCTTGCGCCGCAGTTCTACGTCCGTGAGTCCGGTGTAGTCGCGCAGGCGCGGGTCGTCGGGGTCGTCGACATGGATGAGATCGGCCACAGGGTGATACTGCCTTGTCCTCGGTGCGGTGCCAACGGGGCGGGAGAACTTCCGTTACCGCTGGTTACCCGGCCCTACGGTCACAACGTCACCGATGACGATCACCGCAGGCGGGCGGACCTCCTCGGCGGTCACGATCTCCGCGACGGTCGCCAGGGTGGCGTCCACGCGGCGCTGGGTGGCGGTCGTGCCCTCCTGGACGAGGGCCACGGGGGTCCCCGGGGCCCGGCCGCCCGCGATCAAGGTCTCGGCGATCTTGCCGATCTTGTCGACGCCCATGAGGACGACGAGGGTGCCACGGGCCTTGGCGAGCGCCGTCCAGTCGACCAGGGAGCGCTCGTCGTCGGGGGCCACATGGCCGCTGACGACCGTGAACTCATGGGCGACACCCCGGTGCGTGACCGGGATGCCCGCCGCTCCGGGCACGGAGATCGAGCTGGAGATGCCGGGCACGACCGTGCACGGGATGCCGGCCTCGGCGAGCGCCTGGGCCTCCTCCATGCCGCGGCCGAAGACGAAGGGGTCGCCGCCCTTGAGCCGTACGACCGACTTGCCGGCCTTGGCGTGCTCGATCAACGCGTTATTGATGGCCTCCTGGGCCATGAAGCGGCCGTACGGGATCTTCGCGGCGTCGATCACCTCGACGTGCGGCGGGAGTTCGGCGAGCAGGTCGCGCGGGCCGAGCCGGTCCGCGATGACGACGTCCGCCTCGGCCAGGAGCCGGCGGCCGCGGACGGTGATCAGGTCGGGGTCGCCGGGGCCGCCGCCGACCAGGGCGACACCCGGGGTCTTCTGGCGCTGGTGCGGGGCGACGAGGGTGCCGTCGCGCAGGCCCTCGACGACCGCGTCGCGGATGGCGGCGGTGCGGCGGGGGTCGGGGCGGTCGGTGGTGAGGATCGCGACGGTGACGCCCTCGCTGCGGCCGGTCGCCGGGGTCCAGGCGGTGGCGGCGGGGGCGTCGTCGGGGCGTACGCACCAGACGCGCCGGGTCTCGGCCTCGGCACCGGCCGCCTCCGTGGCGGGCGTGTCGCTGGTGGCGATCAGGGCGTACCAGGCGTCGGCAAGATCCCCGAACGCGTAGGGCCTGCGCTCCCAGCGGATCTCGCCGGTGTCCGCCATGGCCTCGACCGAGGGGGTCGCCTCCGGGGAGAACAGCACGATGTCGGGGCCTGCGGCGGGCAGCGCCGGGAGGCGGCGCTGGGCTTCCTGGCCGCCGCCGAGGACGACGACGCGGCGGCCGGTCAGACGGAGACCGACGGGGTACGCGGGGTGTTCGGCCATGGGGAGGCGGCTCCTCGTGCGGAGGGCTGGATGAGCCGCTGCGGCGGTGGAGCAGCTCTGACGTGGGGTGGGTGGTGCGAGTTCAGATTACGGCGAACAGGTCCGAAGGGCGGTGCGGGCACTGCCCGTACCGCCCTCCGCTCACCGTGCTACTTCTCCGTGACTCCGGCGGAGTCGAACGTGGCCACCTCGTGCATCGCACGCGCGGCGGACTGGACAATCGGCAGAGCGAGCAGGGCGCCCGTGCCCTCGCCCAGGCGCAGGTCGAGGTCGACCAGCGGGCGCAGGCCCAGCTTGCCGAGGGCCGCGACGTGGCCGGGCTCCGCGCTGCGGTGGCCCGCGATGCACGCGGCGAGGACCTCGGGGGCGATGGCGCGGGCGACCAGGGCCGCCGCGCCGGCGCTCACGCCGTCCAGGATCACCGGCGTACGCAGGGACGCGCCGCCAAGCAACAGGCCCACCATGGCGGCGTGTTCGAGGCCACCGATGGCCGCGAGGACGCCGATGGGGTCGGCCGGGTCCGGCTGGTGCAGTTCCAGTGCGCGGCGTACGACATCCGTCTTGCGGGCGAGGGTCTCGTCGTTGATGCCGGTGCCGCGGCCCGTCACCTCGGACGGGTCGGCGCCGGTGAAGACGGAGATCAGCGCCGCGGACGCGGTGGTGTTGGCGATGCCCATCTCCCCCGTAAGCAGCGCCTTGTTGCCGGCGGCGACCAGGTCACGGGCCGTCTCGATGCCGACCTCGATGGCCGCCTTGACCTCTTCGCGGGTCAGGGCGGGGCCGGTGGTCATGTCGGCCGTACCGGCGCGGACCTTGCGGGGCAGCAGGCCCGGCGTGGCCGGCAGGTCGGAGGCGACGCCCACGTCGATGACACAGACCTCGGCGCCCACCTGGTTCGCGAACGCGTTGCAGACCGCGCCGCCGCCCAGGAAGTTGGCGACCATCTGGCCGGTGACCTCCTGCGGCCAGGGGGTCACGCCCTGGGCGTGCACCCCGTGGTCGCCCGCGAAGATCGCGACGGCCGCGGGCTCCGGGATCGGCGGCGGGCACATCCGGGACAGGCCCGCGAGCTGCGCGGAGATGATCTCCAGCATGCCGAGCGCGCCCGGCGGCTTGGTCATCCGCTTCTGCCGTTCCCAGGCCTCGCCCAGCGCCTTGGCGTCCAGCGGACGGATGTTGGCCACGGTCTCGGAGAGCAGATCGTGCGGGTCCTCGCCGGGCAGCGCGCGGCGCCCGTACGTCTCCTCGTGCACGACCCACGACAGCGGGCGGCGCTTGGACCAGCCGGCCTGCATCAGCTCGGGCTCGTCCGGGAACTCGTCGACGTACCCGACACAGAGATACGCCACGACCTCCAGGTGCTCGGGCAGTCCGAGCGTGCGCACCATCTCGCGCTCGTCGAAGAAGCTGACCCAGCCGACGCCGAGGCCTTCGGCGCGGGCGGCGAGCCACAGGTTCTCGACGGCGAGCGCGGAGGAGTACGGGGCCATCTGCGGCTGGGTGTGCCGGCCGAGGGTGTGGCGGCCGCCGCGGGTGGGGTCGGCGGTGACCACGATGTTCACCGGGGTGTCGAGGATGGCCTCGATCTTCAGTTCCTTGAACTGCTTCGCACGGCCCTTGGGCAGCGACTTCGCGTATGCCTCGCGCTGGCGCATGGCGAGTTCGTGCATCGTGCGCCGGGTGTCGGCGGAGCGGATGACGATGAAGTCCCACGGCTGGGAGTGACCGACGGAGGGCGCCGTGTGGGCGGCCTCGAGGACGCGGAGCAGCACCTCGTGCGGGATGGGGTCGCTGCGGAAGCCGTTGCGGATGTCGCGGCGCTCGCGCATCACGCGCAGGACGGCCTCGCGCTCGGCGTCGGCGTAGCCGGGGGCAGCGGGGCCCTCGGCGGGTACGTCGGCGTTGTCCGCGGTGTCCAACTCGTCGGCGAACTGGAGGAGTTCGGGGCCCACTTCCTCGGGCTCCTGAGCGGCGGGGGCATCGACCGGCTCGGCGGCCACCGGCTCGGCCTGCCCCTCCGTGGCGGTCTCCTCAGCCGCGTCCTGGGCCTCGGCGACCGACGGCTCCTCCGCGCCCGCCACCTCGGCGACCGACGGCTCCTCCGCGCCCGCCACCTCGGCGTCCGGCGACTCCTCCGCGCCCACCACCTCGGCGTCCGCCGTCGCCTGGTGCTCCGGCTCGCCCTCGCGGGGGGCCGGGACGGCGAACGTGGAGTCGTGGGCGGGCTGCGCCTCGTGCTGCTCGGGCACATCGGACTCGGCGGCCTCGGCCCGCAGCAGCTCGGGCTCGGACGGGGTGGCCGGCTCCTGCTCGGGCGCGGCTGCTTCTGGCGCCGGGGCGCTGGTCTCCTGCGTCGGTACGGGGGTGTCCTGCGTCGGTACGGGAGTGTCCTGCGACGGTACGGGTGCCTCCTGCACAGGTGCGGAGGAGTCCTGGACCGGTACGGCAGCCTCCTGGACCGGTGCTGCCGGCTCCGTCACCGGTACCGCCGACTCCTGCGCACCCGCGGCGGCCGGCTCTTCCGGCAGACGAAGCGGCTGGGGCGGGGTGGGGGCGAGGTGCGGGGTGGACGGGACGACGCCCTCGACGGGGACGAACTCACCAATGGGGCCCGGCTCCTGGGAGTTCAGGCCCAGGGGCATCGCGCCCGCACCGTCGCCGGCCGGCAGGTCGTCGGACGAGGCCGCGGGCATGGGGATCGGCGCGACGGGCGGGTGGCTCTCGCCGCCCGGCTCGGCCGGGCCGGCGGACTGCGGCGGACCGAGGTGGAGCTGCGGAGCGCCGTGAGGCGCGAAGCCCTCGCCGGCCATGGGCTCGACCGGACCCTGACCGGGCTCGCCGTGGGCCGCGTACGCCTGGCCTGCGGCCTCGGCTGTGAGTGCCGAGCCCTGAGCGGCATAGGCGGCACCGGCGTGGACCGGCTCGGGGAGGCTGAACAGCGCGGCGCCCTGCGGGGCCGCCTGGAAGCCCGCCGCTTCCTGTGCGGCGCGGAACGCCTCGACGTCGGGGGTGGCGGGAGTGGCTCCGGCGGGCCGGGCCTGCGGAACGACCGTTTCTGCACCCTGCGCTCGCGAGGGCTGCGGCCAAGGGGTCGCGGCCTGCGCGGGGATCTCGCCGAGCTGGGGGCCGGGAACTTCACCGGGCGCCGCGGGGATCGAGCCGAGCTGCGGTCCGGGGGCGACGGGAGTGCCGTCGGCCTCGCGCGGAATGTCCAGGTACTCGGGTCCTGTGGTCGGCGGTCCCGGCCGGCGCGTCGGCACCGGGCCGGCCGGCGATCCGGCGGGGCCGCGGTCGGCCAGCGAACGGACCGGGCTGGGCGTCGCGGGGCCGGGCGCCGCGGGCGGGCCCCTGTGCAGCGGGCGGCGGACCGGGGCCTCCTTCGGGGCGGGCAGGCGCGCCCCACCGAGGTCCATGGAACCGCTGTCGCGCCCGGCGGCTTCGTGCGCGCCCGGGGCGCTCATGTCCTGCGGCGAAGGCATACCGGTCTCGTGCGCGCCGGCGAAACCGCCGTCGTGCGCACCGGCGAACTCGGCACCGGCCGCGGGGTCATGGTGACCGGCCTCGCCGGCCGGTGCGGCGTCATAGCCACCGGACTCACCGGCCGCGAACGCGGAGCCCGCGACGGGCTGGGCACCGAGCGAAGCCTGACCGTGCGGCGCGGGAGACATCTGCGGGTCCCCGGCCATCGGCGTCCCGGCCGGGGGCGTCCCCATCTGCGGGTTCTCCATCTGAGGAGCCCCGGTCAGGTGGTGGCCGACATGATGGTTGCCGACTTCGTGGTGGCCGACCTGGTGGTTGCCCGCCTGAGGAGTTCCGCCCTGCGAGCCGACCTCACCCATGCCGTACCCGGGCGCAGCGGGATACCCCTCGGGCGTGAACGCCTGACGGTCCTCCGACCATGCGCCCTGCGCCCCCGGCATCAGGAGCAGGTCGTCGTCCTCCGCGGCGGCGCCGGACGGATCGTGGAAGGTGTGCGCACCCGGGGCGGGAACCCCGGGCCGGCCCACCGTGCCTGCGTCCTGAGGCAGTCCCTCGCCCGGGACCTGGCCGGTGTCGGTCATGCGTACCCCTCGCCCATTGGTCGTACTTCTCCTTCGGCCGGCTGCCCGGGCGGTGTACCACCCACCCAAGGACAAGAACGAGCGTGCGCGCCGCGCGGCACGTACGACTCGTCGACAAAGCGCCAAAGGCATCGGCGCCCTAGGCATTGTCGCGGCCGAACCACCGTCGTGACGACTAGATCCACCACAGCCCGCTGTGGACTACGCCACGTCGCGCGTCCTCCGGTCCTGCCGTACCACACACGCCCCAAAACGGGCGCGCTTTCCGGACATTGAAGTACGAAGCGACGAACGCCCGGGAGCAGTACAACGATCGGCCAGCCTACCGCGAGCGGCGGCGCACCAAGGTCGCGGGGCGGATTTACGGCATCTCCTGAGCGGCCCTGACCGGCCGTGCTCCAGGATTCGTCGACTCTGTGAAGTCGGCTCTGTGAAAAGGCCATGTACCGGTCGTGAGCGACCCAGGGTGTGCGCAGTGCGGCCGAAGAGCCGAAAAGCGGTCCTCAATCCCCGGTTCTGCTTGACCGTTCGGCCGAGATGACGAAGGCCACCACACGCTCCAGTTCGCTCCAGGCGCGGGTGTCGAGTTCGACGGACTGCAGCAGCGAGCACTCGACCGCGTAGCCGTGCTCCATCAGGTCCCTGCCGATGAGTTCGGCCTCGTCGCGCGTGGACGCGTGGGTGACGATGCGCTCGGGGCGCCGGTCGGCGACCGCGGAGACCACGGCGGCTCCCCCGCCTCCCACCCGTACGACATCGGGTTCGGGCAGATCTTCCAGTACGTGCGGTGCCGTGCCGTGGACGACCTGCAGCTGGACGCCGAAGCGGCGGGCCACGGCGGTGGTGCGGGCGCAGGAGTCGGCGTCGCGGTCGACGGCGATGGCCGCGGCGCCGAAGCGCGCCGCCCCGGGCCGGGACGCGCCCCCCGCCCCGCCCCTCTCCCCGACCGGATCCCCCCCCCGCCGGCCGAGCCGGGCGAGCTGGGCCGCGCGGACCCGGTCGTTCTCGGCCTCGCCGAGCCCGCCGCCGAACGCGGACGCGGGCAGCGCCCAGCCGCGTGCGGTGCCCGACGTGTCACGGCCGGCGATCCAGCCGGTGTCGGCGGTGACCGGGCCGCCGATCACGATCACGACGTTGGGGTCGCGCCAGGTGCGGTCGGCTGCCTTGTCGGAGGTGAGGACGGTGACCTGCTCACGGGAGGTGCCGAGCTCCTCGCAGATCACGAAGGTGCGCTGGACCGGGCCGAGCAGCAGGCCGAGTTCGGCGGGGCCCGCGCCGGGCGAGGTGAGAACCGCGACCTTGGTATGGGCGCGGCAGACGTTCACCGCTCGGCGCAGGGTGCGGCGGTGGGCGACGACGACCTGGGCGTCGTCCCAGGGCATTCCGGCCCGGGCGAAGGCCTGGGCCACGGACGAGACCGCCGGGACCACCTCGACCTCGAGGCCGAACTCGGGGGCGCGCAAAGTCCGTACGACTCCGAAGAACCCGGGATCGCCATCAGCGAGCACTACGGCCGTACCGCGATGGCGGGCGATGCGCCGGGCGGCGAGCGAGACGCTGCCGAGCCGGATCCGCTCGGCGCGCTCGGGGACCTCGGGCAGCGCGAGGTGGTGGGCGGCACCGGCGACGAGTGTGGCGGCGCCGAGAGCGGAGCGGGCCGCGTCGGTCAGCGGGGTGCCGTCCCAGCCGATCACCGTGACGCGGTCGGCCATGGTCGTCAGTCTCCTGCGGTACTCGGGGGTCGTCGAGGCACGGGTGAGCGTACCTGGTGAGTGCGGGGACCGCCGTGCGCAGGACCGCCGGTCAGTTCCACTCCGAGTACGCCGAGTAGCCGGACGCCTCCGCGAGCTGGTCGGTGACGCCTTCGAGGTCCTCGGGCAGCAGGGACCACACGATGTAGTCGGTACGGAAGTCGGTCCAGGTGCCGTCCTCGCCGCGGGTGCGCGCTATGCAGGCGCCGCGCAGAACCCCCTCGCTGATGCAGCCGATCTTCTGGGCGACCTGCTGCGACGCGGTGTTGTCGGCGGCGGTGCGCAGTTCGATGCGCTCCAGTCGCTGGTCGCGGAAGAGCCACTGCGCGGTGGCGAGGGAGGCCTCGGCGGCATAGCCCTCACCGCGGGCCCAGGGCGCGATGATGTACGACATCTCGGTGGAGCGGACCCGCCAGTTGGTCTTGGCGAGCTGGATGATGCCGACCAGGCGCTGGGTGAGGAACTCGGTGACGGCGAGGTCGAGTCCGCGGCCGGACTCGCGCTCGGTGGGGGCGTACTCGCTGATCCACTTGGCCGCGTCGGCCTCACCGTACGGCTGTGGGACGGCCGTCCATGCCCCGATCATCTCGTCGTTCATCATCTCGGCGAGGCCGGGCGCGTCGGCGTCCTCGAGCGGGCGCAGCACAAGGCGCTCGGTGCTGATGGAGATGTCGGGGAACATCCGGTGAGCCGTGGTCATCGCGCCGCTCCGTCACTACAGGCTGCTGAAGTGTTCAGCATCAGGCCGCACGCGCCGCCAGCCGGCCATTTCACCGCGTGCACGGAAGGTGGCCATGGTCGTCTCGCGTTCCCCGGCCA
>NZ_JAEIMH010000144.1:0-301 GCF_016464295.1 Streptomyces sp. N35
CGGCTCCGGCTCCGGCGCCCACCCCGGCTCCCGCTGCCCCGGCCCCGCAGGCCGCCGCTCCGGCTCCGGCCGCTCCGGCTCCCGCTGCCCCGGCTCAGCCGGCCGCTCCGGCCGCGCCCGCCGCCGCTCAGCCCGCGGACGACGGCGCGTACGTCACCCCGCTGGTGCGCAAGCTCGCCTCCGAGAACGGTGTCGACCTCGGCTCCGTCAAGGGCACCGGCGTCGGCGGGCGGATCCCCACGCAGGGCGGCGTCGCCGCCCCCCCGGCCGCGGAGGGCGCCGCTCCCGCCCCCCCCCCCGC
>NZ_JAEIMH010000144.1:311-13115 GCF_016464295.1 Streptomyces sp. N35
CCCGCCGGGCCCGCGAGGCCCCCCGCCCGGGCTGCCGCCCCGGCCGCCAAGGCTCCGGCCGCCGCGAAGGCCCCGGCCATCGAGGCGTCCGAACTGCGCGGTCAGACCGTCAAGATGACCCGCATGCGCAAGGTCATCGGCGACAACATGATGAAGGCGCTGCACGGCCAGGCTCAGCTGTCCTCCATGGTCGAGGTGGATGTCACCAAGATCATGAAGCTGCGCGCCAAGGCCAAGGACTCCTTCGCCGCCCGTGAGGGCGTCAAGCTGTCCCCGATGCCGTTCTTCGTCAAGGCCGCGGCCCAGGCGCTGAAGGCCCACGCGGTCGTCAACGCCCGGATCAACGAGGACGAGGGCACGATCACGTACCACGACTCGGAGAACATCGGCATCGCCGTGGACTCCGAGAAGGGCCTGATGACCCCGGTCATCAAGGGTGCGGGCGACCTCAACCTGGCGGGCATCTCCAAGAAGACCGCCGAGCTCGCCGGCAAGGTCCGTGGCAACAAGATCACCCCGGACGAGCTGTCCGGTGCGACCTTCACCATCTCCAACACCGGTTCGCGCGGCGCCCTGTTCGACACGATCATCGTGCCCCCGAACCAGGTCGGCATCCTCGGCATCGGCGCCACCGTCAAGCGTCCGGTGGTCATCAACCACCCGGACCTCGGCGAGACGATCGCCATCCGCGACATGGTCTACCTGACCCTGTCGTACGACCACCGTCTGGTGGACGGCGCGGACGCCGCCCGCTACCTGACCACGGTCAAGCAGATCCTCGAGGCCGGCGAGTTCGAGGTCGAGCTCGGCCTGTAACGCGGTCTGCGACTCGGTCGGTAATCGGCCGAGATGCACCGTCGAGCCGTGTAAGGCTCGTCACTCAGTGCCATCTGTGCCCCCGTCCGGAGGTTTCCGGACGGGGGCACAGCCGTATTGTTTGGGGGTCGAGCCCGCGCACGCAGGGTTCGCGCCCTCGCAGAAGGAGCCACCGCATGACCGCGCCTGTCGTCCAATCGCTGCGCGAGCAGATCCGCGAGCACATCGTGGAGGGCATCGTGAGCGGGCGCTGGCAGCCCGGCGAGCGGATCGTGGAGCGCCGCATCGCCGTCGAGCTCGAGGTCAGCCAGACGCCCGTACGCGAGGCGCTGCGCGAGCTGGAGTCCCTGCGCCTGATCGAGTCGGCGCCCAACAAGGGTGTGCGGGTGCGGAATCTGTCCGCGGCCGATCTGGAGGAGTCCTATCCCGTACGGGCGGGTCTCGAGCAGATCGCGGCGGAGCTGGCGGCGGAGAAGCTGGCGGCCGACTGCTCGGCGCTCTCGCCCCATGTCGAGGCGCTGTACGTGGCCGACCGCGAGGCGGACGGTACGGGCCAGGTCCGGCACACGGTCGCCTTCCACCGGGAGATGGTCCGCGCGGCGGGCAACTCGGTGCTCCTGCACACCTGGGAGGGCCTGGGCATCGAGGTCTTCACCGCGCTGTCGATCCGCTGGCTGGGCACGGTCCAGCAGTCCTACGCGGAGGAGCACCAGGCTCTGGTGGACGCGTTTCTGCGGCGGGATCCGGGGATCGGGCAGCTGGTCAAGGACCACGTGCTCGGGTGCGCGCCGGCGCCTGCGGCGGACTGAATCCCTTCTCCTTTCCGCCGGTTCGCCGCCGGTCCGTGGATGATGGACCGATGCGCCGCCGGCCCGTACAAGGGCGGCGGCATCGAGGGGGTGTGGGCATGGGCCGCTGGACGGTGATCGCGCAGTACCAGTACGGCGAGACGTACAGGACCGAGTTCGTCCGCCGTGGGCTGGAGACCAGGAGCGAGGCACTGGAGGAGCTGCGGGCCGCCCTGCACTCCTACCGGCCCTCCGTCCGCCTCGTCGAGCAGTGGCGCCAGGTGTACCGCCTCGCCGACCGTGATTCCTACCTGGTCGTGATCAAAGGCAAGGTCTCGAAGTGGGAGTGCACCCTGCAGATCGCGGAGCTCGTCTCGGACTCGACCGACCTCTCCGTGACGGAGAGCGCGCAGTGGGAGGACCGTGCGGTGGCGCCCGCCGACGGGCCGCAGGACCGGGTCCCGCCCGGCTTCTGAAGAACCGAGTGCGCAGGTCACCACCCGCTCAACTGCGCCCGGACATCCGCAAAGTAGCGCCCCGTATGCCCGTTATGCCCGGCACCCTGTGCCCGTCAAGCTGACACCCCGTGCCGACTTCTCGTTATCGAGAAGTTTTTGCCTTCAACGCTTTGATCGATCATCGATCAGCGGCTTACTCTCGACGGCGGACTGCACACAGTCCTCGCCCTGTCCTGCCAGCCAGGGCCCATCAACACCCCGTCTCTCCTGACGTACGACCGACCACCGGCCGATGCGGACAGGAGGAGATCCTGTCCGGAAGGCGGCGAACATGACCGACCCCGTAGGCAAGCTCCCGAGCCAGCTCGACCAGCTGCCGGACCGCGACCCGGAGGAGACCGCCGAGTGGGCGGCCTCCCTGGACGCGGTGAGCGAGCACGCCGGTGCGCACCGCGCCGAGTACCTGATGCGCCGCACCCTCCAGCACGCCGAGGAGGCGGGCCTCGCCCTCCCCCGTCTGCTGGAGACGGACTACGTCAACACGATCCCCACCTCCGCCGAGCCCACGATCCAGGGCGACGAGGAGATGGAGCGCAAGATCACCGCGTGGAACCGCTGGAACGCGGCCGCGATGGTGACCCGGGGAAGCAAGTACGGCGTCGGCGGCCACATCGCGACCTTCGCGTCCGCGGCCTGGCTGTACGAGACCGGCTTCAACCACTTCTTCCGCGGCAAGGAGCAGGACGGCTCCGGCGACCAGATCTACGTCCAGGGCCACGCGTCGCCCGGCATCTACGCCCGCGCGTTCCTCGACGGCCGGCTCAGCGAGTCGCACCTCGACCACTTCCGCCAGGAGGCCGGCGGCAAGGGCCTCCCCTCGTACCCGCACCCGCGGCGTCTGCCGTGGCTGTGGGAGTTCCCGACCGTCTCCATGGGTCTCGGCCCGCTCTCCGCGATCTACCAGGCGCGCTTCAACCGCTACCTGACCAACCGCGGCATCAAGGACGTCTCGCAGTCCCACGTGTGGGCGTTCCTCGGTGACGGCGAGATGGACGAGCCCGAGTCGACCGCGGCACTCGCACTGGCGAGCCGCGAGGGTCTGGACAACCTGACCTTCGTCATCAACTGCAACCTGCAGCGCCTCGACGGCCCCGTCCGCGCCAACTTCAAGATCGTGCAGGAGCTGGAGGCCCAGTTCCGCGGCGCCGGCTGGAACGTCGTGAAGTCCCTGTGGGGCAACGCCTGGGACGAGCTGTTCAAGCTCGACACCACCGGCGCCCTCGTCCGCCGCATCCGCGAGGTGCCGGACGCGCAGGTGCAGACGTACCAGACCCGCGACGCCGCGTACATCCGCGAGGACTTCTTCGGCAAGGACCCGGCGCTCGTCGAGATGGCGAAGCTGCTCTCCGACGACAAGATCCTCGAGTGCTTCCACCTGTCGCGCGGTGGCCACGAGCCGCGCAAGGTCTACGCCGCGTACAAGGCCGCGCTCGCCCACAAGGGTGCGCCGACCGTGATCCTGGCGCAGACCGTCAAGGGCTTCACCCTCGGTGAGGGCTTCGCGTCGAAGAACGCGAACCACCAGATGAAGAAGCTGACGAACGACGAGTTCAAGAACATGCGTGACCTTCTTGAACTGCCGATCAGCGACAGCCAGTTCGTCGACGGCCAGGTGCCTTACGGCCACCCGGGCGCCGACGCCCCCGAGGTCCGTTACCTCCAGGAGCGCCGCGCGGCCCTCGGCGGTCCGGCCCCGACCCGTCGTATGCACGCCGTCGGTCCGCTGCCCGCGCAGTCCGAGAAGGCCTTCGCGTCCTTCGACAAGGGCTCCGGCACGCAGTCGGTCGCCACGACCATGGCGTTCGTACGCCTGGTCAAGGACCTGATGCGGGACAAGGAGACCGGCAAGCGCTGGGTGCCGATCGTCCCGGACGAGGCCCGTACCTTCGGTATGGAGTCGCTCTTCCCGTCGCTCGGCATCTACTCGCCCAAGGGCCAGACGTACGAGCCGGTCGACCGCGACCAGCTGATGTACTACCGCGAGGCCAAGGACGGCCAGATCCTCAACGAGGGGATCACCGAGGCCGGTTCGATGGCCGACTTCATCGCCGCGTCCACCGCGTACTCCACGCACGGCGAGACGATGATCCCGTTCTACATCTTCTACTCGATGTTCGGCTGGCAGCGCACGGCCGACCAGATGTGGCAGCTCGCCGACCAGCTCGGCAAGGGCTTCCTGATCGGCGCCACCGCCGGCCGCACCACCCTGACCGGTGAGGGTCTGCAGCACGCCGACGGCCACTCGCCGATGATCGCGGCCACCAACCCGGCGGCGCTCACCTACGACCCGGCGTTCGCGTACGAGGTCTCGGCGATCGTCAAGGACGGCCTGAAGAGGATGTACGGCGAGCAGCCGGAGGACATCTTCTACTACCTGACCGTCTACAACGAGCCGATGCCGCAGCCCGCGAAGCCCTCGGGCGTCGACGAGGGCATCGTGCGCGGTCTGTACCGCTTCAACACCGCCGAGTCGGCCGGTGTGTCGGTCCCGGCGAACGCGCCCGGCATCCAGCTGATCGGCGCCGGTACGGCCATCCACTGGACCCTCAAGGCCCAGAAGATGCTCGCCGAGGAGTGGGGCGTATCGGCCGACGTGTGGTCCGCCACCTCGTGGACCGAGCTGCGCCGTGACGCCCTGGAGGCCGACGCGGCCATCCTGCGCGGCGAGGAGCGCACCCCGTACCTGCGCAAGGCGCTCGACGGCATCAGCACCCCGGTGCTCGCGGTCAGCGACTACATGCGCCAGGTCCCGGACCAGATCGCGCAGTGGGTCGAGCAGGACTACACCTCGCTCGGCGCCGACGGCTTCGGCCTCTCGGACACCCGCGACGCGGCCCGCCGCCACTTCGGCATCGACGCCGAGTCGATCGTGGTCGCCTCCCTGGCCCAGCTCGCCCGCCGCGGCGAGGTGCCGGCCTCGGCGGTCAAGGAAGCGCGGGAGCGTTACGGGCTCTGAGCCCTCGGCTCGCTTTGGGCAGCGGTCCCCTGTCGCACTTGGTGCGGTGGGGGGCCGCTTGCGTTACGGGGGCGCGTGGGTTGGAGTGGGTGGGTGCGGGTATCCCGGGGTATCCGAGGGCTCCTCTTCGTCGCCCCCGGCACATCCGAACTTCGTTCGGATCTCCTCAAACGCCGGAGGGGCTAGATATGCGTGCCGCCCGTCTCATCAAGATGGTGCTTCTGCTTCAGGCACGGCCCTCCATGACCGCCGCCGAACTCGCCCGTGAGCTGGAGGTCTCCGAGCGGACCGTGACGCGGGACGCGCAGGCGCTCGCCGAAGCGGGGATTCCGGTGTACTCGGACCGGGGGCGGCTCGGTGGGTACCGGCTGATCGGCGGGTACCGGACGCGGTTGACCGGGCTCGGGCGGTCCGAGGCCGAGGCGCTGTTTCTGTCCGGAGTGCCCGGTGCGCTGCGGGAGATGGGGCTCGAGGACACCGCATCGGCCGCGCGGCTCAAGGTCTCCGCGGCGCTGCTGCCCTCGCTGCGGGACGCCGAGCAGAGCGCGGCCCAGCGCTTCCATCTGGACGCCCCCGGCTGGTACCACGAGCCGCAGACACCCGAGCCGCTTCCCGCGATCGCCGACGCGGTCTGGGACGACCGGCGGCTCAAGGCCCGCTACGGGCGCCGGGACGCGGAAGTGGAACGGGAGTTGGAGCCGTACGGGCTCGTACTGAAGGCAGGCGTCTGGTACCTGTGCGCCCGCGTGCCCGGGTCGGGATTCCGGGTGTACCGGATCGACCGCTTCACGCATGTCGCCGTGGACGAGGAACGGTTCGAACGGGACGAGGAGTTCGATCTGCCCGGCTTCTGGGAGGAGCGTGCGGCGCAGTTCGCCCGCTCGATCCTGCGGGCGGAGGTCCGGCTGCGCCTGTCGGAGTCAGGTGTACGGCGACTGCCGCACGTGACCGACAAGCAGGCGGTCGCCGGAGCGCCGGCGGGCGGTGAGCCCGGCGGCTCGTGGTGGGTGGCGGTCACGCTCTCGGTCGTGTCGGCCGAGGTCGCGTACACCCAACTGGTCGTCCTGGGACCGGAGGTGGAGATCCTGGCGCCACCCGAGCTGCGGGAGCGGTTCGTGGCGGGGGCGCGGGAGATGGTGCGGCTGTACGAGGGGGGCGGCCATCGCGGGCCGGCCCCCTCGTAAGCGGCGGTCCGTCAGCGGTAGTCCGTCAGCGGTAGTCCGCGCTCTTCGGCTCCTCCCCCGCCTTCTGCGCCGCGTAGAACGCCCAGAAGTCGGGACGGCTGCCGTCCTGGTCCGTGACCCCGTATTCGCGCGCGAGCCGGCCGCTGGACAGCGACCGCGTGTTCCAGCGCGCGCGGTCCGGGTCGGCGGCGAGTGCGGCGATTCCGCGCGCCACGTACACCGGCGTCTCGGACAGGTCCCAGTGCTCCTGGCGCTCGATGCCCTCGCGCCAGGTCTCCTCGGTGAGCTTGAAGGCGTCGAGCATCTCCTCGGAACGGATGAACCCCGGGGTGACCACGACGGCGGTGCCGCCGGCCGACTCGAGTTCATGACCGAGCAGGAAGGCCATCCGGATCGGCGCGTTCTTGGCCAGGTCGTAGTAGAGGTTGCGGGCCGGCATGAGGTCCTTGTTCGCCTCGGCCGTGCCGTCGGTGACCTCGATGACCAGGCCCCCGGGGTTACGGACGAGGAGCGGCAGCGCGATGTTGCTCGTGATGAGGTGCGTGCGGACACCGAGGTCCAGCATGCGCAGACCGCGCTCCAGGTCGACGTCCCACATCTTCGTGTCGAAGTCGAGCAGGTAGTTGCCGCCCCAGACGTCGTTGACCAGGATGTCGAGGCGTCCCTGCTCCTGGTCGATCCGCTCGACCAGGGCCCGCACCTGGCCGGGGTCCAGGTGGTCGGTCGGCACGGCGATCCCCTTGCCGCCCGCCTCCGTGACGAGGTCCGCGGTCCCCTCGATCGTCTCGTCGGCCCGGCCGACCTCGCTGACCTGCGTACGGGTGGTCCGTCCCGTGACGTACACGGTGGCGCCCCCGCGCCCCAGCTCGACGGCGATCGTCCGGCCCGCGCCGCGGGTGGCTCCGGCGACGAGAGCGATCTTCCCGGTCAGGTCCTGCTTCGTTGTCTGCATACGTCGAGCGTGACAGCCAATCCGGACATCTTCTGTCGGACTTTCCCCGCGCTTACCGTCGGACTTCCTCGCGCTTTCCGTCGGACTTTCCCCGCGCTCCGCTCGAGGTGTCCCGGATAACAAGACCAACACTCCGCGTGCGTCCCGTGGCGGCAGGGCCGATGCTTGACCCGTGATGGACGAGACGGAGTTCTGGGAGCTGATCGACACCACCCGCGAGGCCGCCGAGGGCGACCCCGAGGACCACGCCGAGCTGCTCGTGGAGCGGCTCCTTCAGCTCGACCCGGAGTCCGTGCTCGACTTCGCCCGCCATTTCGAGGCGCGCTACAACCGCGCGTACCGCTGGGATCTGTGGGGCGCGGCGAGCGTGCTGCTCGACGGGGCCAGCGACGACGCGTTCGACTACTTCCGGTGCTGGCTGATCGGGCAGGGGCGCGAGGTGTTCGAGGGCGCGCTGCACGATCCGGACTCGCTGGCGGAGCTGCTCGACGCGTTCGACGAGGAGATCGACGGCGACGGCGAGGAGCTGGGGTACGCGGCGGACGAGGCGTACGAGCAGCTGACCGGTGTGGTCGCGCCGGACCTCGGCATCCCGGCTGCGCCCGCGGAGCCGGAGGGGACGCCGATCGACTTCGAGGACGATGCGGCTCTGGCGCGGTACTTCCCGAGGCTGTGGGAGCGGTTCGCGGAGGAGTGAGGCCGGGCCGGGTTCCGGGTTCCGTCAGTGTCGGGTTGCGGGCGCCAGTGCCGGGTCGCGGGCGCCAGTGCCGGGTCGCGGGCGTCCCTTACTCCTGCGGCGGACATCTCCGCGCCAGCACCAGCAGCGCCACATCGTCCCGAATCGCTTCCGCGAAGCCGCAGACGTCCCGCCACACCGCCTCCGCCAGCGCCGCCTGGTCCTCCCCGGACGCCTCCGGCAGCTCCGCGAGCCGTGACGCCAGCGGGTAGTACGCCCCGGCCGCGTTCCGCGCCTCTGTCACACCGTCCGTGTGCACCAGCAACTGGTCACCAGGCAGGAGCGTGAGGCTCAGTACGGGCGGTGCCGAGTAGGCGGCCAGATCGAGCCCCAGCGGCGCCCCGGGCAGTACGGGCAGTTCCTTCGCCGAGCCGCCGCGGAGCAGCAGCGGCGGCGGATGCCCGCAGGAAAGGATCCGTACCGAAGAGCCCTCCGGCGGGAACTCCAGAAGCATCGCTGTCGCAAACAGCTCGCAGTGCGCCGCCTCCCCGGCGTCCGCGGAATCCACCACGAGCCGCCGGTCGAGCCGTGCGGCCACCCCGGCGAGGCCGGGTTCGTCGAGCACCGCCTCGCGGAACGCCCCGAGCAGCGCCGCGACCGTCCCCACCGCCGCGAGCCCGTGCCCCTGCACATCGGCCACCAACGCCCGTACGCCATGAGGGCCTTGCCGTACGTCGTAGAGATCGCCGCCGATCAGCGCGCCCCGCTGCGCCGCCCGGTAGAGCGCCGCGCACCGCACCGGACCCACGTGGGGCGCGAGCGGCGGCAGCACCGCCAGCTGCGCGGCCTCCGCCACGGTGCGCACCGTCACGAGCTGGGCGTCGCGCCGGCTGCGCACCCAGGCGATGATCACGCTGAGCAGCGCGACGAAGGTGACGGTGAGCGCGTCCCCGTTGCCGGGGTGCTCCCAGCGCAGGCCCGGCAGCGAGAGCAGCACGACGACCATCACCCCGAACAGCGCGGTCGCGGCGGGACCGTAGGCGAGAGCGGCGAGCGGAGGGGTGGCGGCGAGCAGGAAGCCCAGTTCGAAGTTGCTCGGGGTGGTCTCCTGCAGGATGACGAGGGCGACGATCAGGACCAGGGGCAGCAGCCGCAGCCAGCGGGCGGGCTTCGGGCGCGCGCCGTCGAGACCGAAGGTCCCGTCAAGATCCTCGGGCGCCGGCAGCAGGATTTCGGCGAGCCCGCGCCTGCGGCCCGGGCGCGAAGCGGTCCCGGAGTCGGTGGCTGCTGCGCGGCGGATCACATCTGTCAGCCTCACCCGCGCGGCGGTCGGCCGCACCCGGGGCCCTGCCGGACGCCGGGAGGCCCGCCGTACAGTGGCCCGATGTCCTCGCCCCTCATACGCTCCGCCCGCCGCACCGACGAGACCGCGCTCGCCCGGATCGACCACGACACCTGGTCGTCGCTGCACGCGGTGCAGCCGCGGCCGGAGCCGGACGCCCCCTTCTTCGACGCACGGCATGAGCCGGAGCAGTACCTGGTCGCGGAGGTGGACGGCGAGGTCGCCGGATACATCCGGGTGGTGCCGCCCACCCCGCTGCCCGCCAGCCTCCATGTGCGCCAGATCCAGGGCATCGCGGTCGCCGACCGGGCCCGCGGCAAGGGCGTGGCCCGCGCGCTCATCCGGTCCGCGTGCGCCTGGGCCGCCGAGCGGGGCGCCCGGCGGATGACACTGCGGGTCCTCGGACACAACGCTCCGGCCCGCCGCCTGTACGAGTCCGAGGGGTTCGAGATCGAGGGCGTGCTGCCCGGGGAGTTCCTGCTCGACGGTGAGTATGTCGACGATGTGCTGATGGGGCGGGCGCTCGCCGGCTGATGTGGGTGTGGCGGTGTGAGGGGGTGCGCGGGGTAGGGTCCGACCGGTCCGAGGCGGGTATCGGGCGCCGCCTGACCGATCCGGGGCTGGTGCGGGGCGGCCTGACCGACCGGGGGCTGGTGCGGGGCGTGGCCTGACCGACCGGGGGCTGGTGCGGGGCGTGGCCTGACCGACCCGGGCAGGTGCGGGGCATCGCCTGACCGACCCGGGGCAGGTGCGGGGCGTGGCCTGACGGCCGTCCAGTGGGCAGGATGGGCCCATGACCCAGCCGTCGCAGCTCCGTATCGCCGTGGCCGGCGCCTCCGGCCTGATCGGCACGGCCCTGACCCGCTCGCTCGAGGCCGATGGCCATGAGGTGGTACGTCTGGTCCGCAGACCGGCCCGTACCGCGAACGAGGCCGAATGGGACCCCAAGCGCCAGTACGTGCACGCGGCGGGCCTGGCCGGCTGCGACGCCGTGGTCAATCTGGCCGCCGCGGGCGTCGGCGACCGCCGCTGGACCGCCGCGTACAAGAAGGAGCTCCGCGACAGCCGCGTCCTGGGCACCGCCGCCCTCGCGGAGGCGATCGCGGCGCTCGACGAACCGCCGCGGGTCTTCGTGAACGGCAGCGCCATCGGCTATTACGGCGATACGGGCGAGCACGCCGTCGACGAGAACGCGCCCGCGGGCGAGGGTTTCCTGCCGTCCATGTGCGTGGCGTGGGAGGAGGCCGCGGGGGCGGCCGTCGAGGCCGGGATCCGTACGGTCTTCGCACGCAGCGGCCTGGTGGTGGCGCGCAAGGGCGGGGCGTGGGGCCGGATGTTCCCGCTGTTCAAGGCCGGGCTCGGCGGGCGTCTGGGCGACGGACGCCAGTACTGGAGCTTCATCGCCCTGCACGACGAGGTCGCCGCGCTGCGCCACCTGATCGATACGGCGGAACTGTCGGGTCCGGTGAACCTCACGGCTCCGGAACCGGTCACGAACCGCGAGATCACCGCGGCGATGGGGCGCGCACTGCACCGCCCGACCCTGTTCACGGCCCCGGCCCCGGCGCTGCGGATCGTCCTGGGCGAGATGGCCTCCGACGTGCTGTGCAGCCAACGGGTGCTGCCGGCCCGGCTGTTGGACTCGGGTTTCACGTTTGCGTTCCCGACGATCGGTGAGGCTGTGGGGGCGGCGCTGCGCTAGCGGGAGGCGCCGCGGCGGCGGAAAGCGCTACGGGGAGCGGGCAACGCCTCGGCCGTGGGGCGCCGTGCTGACCCGCGGGGCTACGGCGAGGGGCGCCGTGCCGACCGGCGGGGCCACGGCGAGGGGTGCCGTGCCGACCGGCGGGGCCACGGCGAAGGCTGCCGTGCCGACCGGCGGGGCCACGGCGAAGGCTGCCGTGCCGTCCGGCGGGGCCACGGCCGAGGCACTCCGTGCCGCGAGGGCGCACGGCCGCAGGGTCCCATGCGACCACGCTCTGCCCGCGCGCGACTACAACCCGAAGCCGAGCCCGCCTACCCTTCGAGCCGAACTCGGGTATCCCCGCCCCGAGTCGGGGGCATGAGGTCCCCGCGGCCACTCAACTCCGGGAGGCACACGTGCTGGAGCCCACACACCACGCCGACGTCATCATCGTGGGGGCCGGAGCAGCCGGCCTCTCGGCGGCCTTGCAGCTGACCGGCGCAGGCGTGAGCGTCCTCGTGCTCGAAGCGGCCCCGGACGTGGGCGGACGGATGGCGACCGAGCAGGTCGACGGCTTCCGGCTCGACCGGATCGGACAGCTCCTCTCCACCTCGTATCCGGAGCTGCGCCGCACGCCGGGCCTCGACGCACTCGAACTGCGCCCCTTCTCGCCAGGCGTGCTCGTGCACAACGAAGGCCGTCTGCAACGCAGTTGGGAGCCCAGGACCACACTGCGGACCGGCCCGCCCACCGGCCGTAGCGCGAGGGGCGCACTCACTGCGGCGCGCGCCCTGGCGAGCGCCCCCCGGGTCCGTTCCCGTACGGCGCGGACGCCGCTCGGCGGTCCGCTGGACCAGGCGCGGCTCGGCGCGGCGTTCACCCGCCTCGCCGCCACCCCGGTGGACCGTGTGCTGGCCCGTCCCGAACTCCCGGCGCTCGACGCGCTGTTGTCCCGGGGCCTGCCGAACCGCACGGTGGAAACGTTCCTGCGCCCCCTGCTCTCCGCACTTCTCTGCGACCCCGGGCTCACCACGTCGAGCCACTGCGCCGACCTGGCTCTGCGTGGTTACGCGCGCGGCCGCCTCTGCGTTCCGGCGGGCGGCGCGCAGACCCTGCCCCGCCTGCTCGCCGCCGCGCTCCCGCCCGGCACGATCCGTACCGGCGTGAAGGCGGTCGACATATCGACGACCTCCGTCCGTACGGCCGACCACGGCGAACTCACCTGCCGCGGCGTCGTCCTGGCCACCGGCGCGCGCCAGGCCGCCGAGCTGCTCCCCGGCCTGCGGATGCCGGACTTCCACCCGGTGACGGTCCTGCACCACACGGCGCCGCACGCCCCCCTCGCGGAGCCGGCCCTGATCCTGGACGCCGACCGGTCCGGCCCGGTCGCGCACACCGCGGTACTCAGCGAGGTCGACCCCTCGCGCGCGCCCGCGGGCCGCCCGCTGATCACCTCGGTGGTCCTCGGACCGCCGCCCCCGCAGGCGGAGGTCCGCGCCCACCTCGCCCGGCTCTACGGCATCTCCACCACCGACTGGGACCTGCTCGCCGTCCACCACGACCCCGAGGCGATCCCCACCATGCCCGCCCCGCACGACCTGCGCCGCCCGGTGCGCCTCCTGTCCGGCCTGTACGCCTGCGGCGACCACCGCGACACGAGCACGGTCCAGGGCGCCCTCTTCTCGGGCCGCCGCGCGGCGCATGCGGTGCTGCGGGATCTGGGGGTCCAGCCCGCGTCCGTGGAGGAGGGTGCGTTGGTGGCGGCTTGAGGGGTGCGGTCTCGCTGTCGGGTGCGGCTGGGGTGCGGTCTCGCTGTCGGGTGCGGGTGGGTGGCGCCTGCGGCGGGCTCATTTCCCCTACCCGCCCCTTCCCGAAACCGGGGCTTCGCCCC